>JAQVVB010000082.1 GCA_028699215.1 Sphaerochaeta sp.
GAAGAATTGAAGGCTACACAAGCTCCTTTGAAAAAGGTCAATCCAAAAGATGCTGTCAAAGACCTTGCAGGCCTTCCTATCCATGAAGGTGCAGCTCGCTATTATAGAGAGATTGGATTGCTCTAAAACTATTCTACCGGAGGGAGATTCCCTCCGGTCTTTCTCACAGGATCAGTCTTTGCTGATCCTTTTTCTTTTTCTGATAGGAAAAGACGCATTCAACTCAGATCTTTCTAAAGAATTCATGATTATCACAATGTAAACAAAATCCACCATTGCTGAGAAGAAAAGCAAAATCCCATAGGTCTGAAAAACAATCAAGCCTTGAGCAGAAAACTTGTGAAAAAAGAATCTTATTCTTACTTTCCACTTACAAACCCTACGATGAAAGAACTCCATTCCTTTACAGTTCAATCATTACTTTCACCACATCGGGATGATTTGCTGCAGCAAACTCATAAGCTTCAACTGATTTTTCAAACGGAAAAGTCTTGCTAATCAATCGCTTCACATCAATTTTACCGGCACTTACCAAAGCTACCGCTTTATCGAACTCATTGACATAACGAAATACCGTCTCAATGCTGATACCTCTTCCTTGAAGAAACGCTACATCAATCAACACAGGTTCACCAGGTATTCCCACTAGTATTACGTTGCAACCAGGACAGGCACATCGAAAAAAATCAGGATATACGGGAGCATACCCGCTAGCTTCGAAAATATGGTTCACCCCATACCCATCGGTGTACTGCAAAATTGCATTCTCCAAATTTTCTTTATTTGTGTTAATGGGGATGAGATTCGGATACCCTGCTGCGATATCCAATTTTGGCTGTTTTACATCACTTATGAATACCTTGGAACACCCTGCAGCCAAGGCACTGAGAGCAACCATGATCCCGATAGTACCGCACCCAACAACCAATGCGTTGTCTCCCGGCTCAATTCGAGCTTTCTTAGCGGCTTCCAGCCCAATTGCCAAGGGTTCCATCATCGCTCCTTCAGAGAAACTCATATTATCCAACAATTTAATACAAAACATAGCTGGATGGACTACATTCTCTCTCAAGCATCCTTGGATGGGAGGAGTTGCCCAAAATTTAACTTCCGGATCAATATTATAATTCCCGCTAAGGCTTTCTTTGCTTTTTGGATTTGGAATACCCGGTTCCATGCAAACCCTATCGCCAATTTTAAGATCCTTTACATGTAAACCAATCTCTGTAATCACTCCCGATGCCTCATGACCGAGAATCATTGGTTCATGTACGACAAAATCACCTATTGCCCCATGGGTATAATAGTGGATATCCGAACCACAGATACCACAGGCCTTAATCTGGATTCTGACCTCATCAGGACCAACGGATTCTTCAATGGGAAAATCACGCATACTCAAGCTTTGCTTTTTTTCCAACACCAATGCTTTCATGAGCTAAACTCCTTACAATGACACCAAGATTGAGCTTTTAGAATCTCCTCATTTGGTAGTCTCTCGAATCGTTTTGTTTTCGCATGCTCTTACCAGCAGCAATATCCACCGTCTACCAAGATGTCACTTCCCGTTGTGTAGTCTGAAGCCTTACATGCTAGATATAAGCAAGCCCCTTGCAAATCTTCAACCAAAGCCATTTTCTTTTGGGGAATCATCCTCAACCAGTCCGATTCCATCTTCTTCCCCTCAGGTGTTGAGAGAAGTTTCTCAACCAACTCTGTTCTCGTATATCCTGGGCTTATGGAATTCACTCTTACGCCAAAAGGAGCCCATTCCGCAGCCAATGATCTTGTCATATGCAAAACACCTGCCTTTGAAACATTGTAAGCTACTTGATTTTGAGGAGTATTAACTATATGGGCACTCATTGAGGCTGTGTTTATAATTTTCCCATACCCTTCGTGTATCATATATTTTGCCTCTTCTCTGGCACAGAGGTAAATTCCATCAAGATTAAGAGCCATGGTTTTCTTCCATACTTCATAAGGCATGGTATCTGCATCGCTCCAGATTCCCATACCGGCATTATTCACCCCGATGGTCAATGTCCCCCACATATCTATTATGGACTTCACCATTGCTTCAACCTGGTCAGGTTTGGTTACATCACAATGACAAGCCATTGATTGGATTCCTGCAGTTTTTAATTCTTTTGCTGTTGCATCTGCCATCTCAGCATTGATATCTACAATAGCTACTTTGGCCCCAGCCTCTCCAAGTGCGAAGGCATACCCACGTCCGATACCTTGAGCACCACCTGTTACCAATGCAGTCTTCCCTTTCAGACTGAATTTTTCAAGAATTTTTTCGCCCATAGTGAGCCTCCCCTTACGTTTATTTTTACTGAATATTTTTAAAATTTATTGTTGAGGCCTAATCATAACCTTCATAACACCAGATCTTCCTTCATCCAAAGCTTGAATCCCTTGGCCAAAGGCCTCAAGTGGAAGTACTGGATTGATAAGAGGCCTTACATCAATTTGATGGCTTTGCATGAGTCGGATCGCTTGGATTGAGTTTCTAACTGAGGTATAAGTCCCAATAATTTTCAAACTTCTTGAGAATATTTCAAAAGGACTCAGATTGATGATGAGATCCTTCCCTGGTACACCAAAAAACAATACCGATCCACCTTCACGAGCATAGTGCAGACTATTTTCCAATAAATACTTTGAACCAGATGCCTCAATCACAACATCAAAAAACTGTCCTTTCAACGTCTCAAGATCATTGTAAATAAAATCTGCAGCATACGATTTTGCCATTTCAAGTCTACTCTCATTTTTATCAACTTGCGTAATGGAGCTAGCTCCACGAATTTTTGCTGTTGCAGCAAGCAGCATACCTATGGGGCCTGCACCGAGAACCAAAACGCGGTCTCCAAATTTAAGAGGAACCTGTTCTACTCCGTGAAGCACACACGACAAAGGCTCACAAAATGCTCCTTCATCAAAAGACAAGTCACCTATGGAGAACACTGCTTTTTCAGGGGCTTTGACATATTCAGCCATACCTCCCGGTTTAGAAACACCTACTCCTTGCCAGTTAACACAAAAATTCTGCCGGTTTTCCAAACAATTATCGCAATTATCACAGGCAATATTTGGTTCAACAGCCACATGATCTCCAACCTTTATCCTTTTCACCTGCTTGCCGACTTTCTCGACGATGCCACTGAATTCATGACCAGGAACAATCGGGTAAGAACCAAGATATTCTCCATGAAAAATATGCACATCAGTCCCACAAATCCCGCTGGACATTACCTTAATCAATACTTCGAAATCATCTAAAACTGGTATCGGCACTTCTTTGGCAGATATCAAACCCGCTTTTTCAATCATCATCACTTTCATTGAGCACCTTCCTTATTCCAAATTTGATATAATGCATCATTGATTGGTTTTTCAGCCCTGTATAATTCCTTGAAAATGGGATAGATCCTTTCATATTGCATGCTTTTTGAAGATTGAGGTTCAATAATATCCTCATGTAGTTTCGTTCGCTCAATCGCTTCATCTAAATCGTCATACAAGCCAATTGCGACCATTGCTGATAACGCTGCCCCCAAGCCTGACCCTTGTGTCGAAGAAGCGGGAGTTGTCAGTGGCTTTCCCAAGACATTGGACAGCAATTGCACAAAAGGACGACTTTGTACCACACCTCCTAGAACTGAAAGCGATTTATACGAAAAACCTAATTCGGTGTAGACATCCAAAACATTTTCCAATGCAAAAGCCACACCCTCATATACACTCTGCGCGATATCCCATTGACTATGAGAAAGCGATAAGCCTAAAAAAGAACCACGAGCTCTACTGTCCCAAAACGGAGAACGATCACCGAGAAGGTATGGTGCGAATAAGATTCCCTTACTTCCAGGTAGACTCTTCCCTATATGTCTTTCCACATGCTCTCGCTTTAATCCAAGAATCTTAAGTATCCAATCAAGCGCAATACCCGTACACTGCACCGTTCCACAAACATTTACATGTATACCGTCAAGATCAAAGAAATGCTGCAATCTCATTTTTGTATCGGGAATCATCTGGGAGCTAAGTGTACTTATCCAAGCACTACTACCTATACACGCATAGGCTCGAGTATCATCCTTCATTCCCGCCCCACGGGTAGCACAAGCCGCATCACCACCACCTATTGCCACAGGAATACCTTGCTCCAATCCCAATAAGACAGATGCATCTTGTGTAAGATAGCCCCCAAGTTCAGTACTCTTTTTCAGGATAGGAAACCGGCATGGATCAAGTCCTAAACATTCAAGTAAATCTTTATCCCAATCTTTTTTATACATATCCAATGCACATGAAAGGGAAGCATCACTAAAATCACTCTCTCCGACTACACCAGTGAGTTTGATCCTTATATAGTCCTTGGCATTGATAAAAAAGGCTGTCCTTTCATAGGTCTCCTTTTCATGACGATAAATCCAATAGATTTTTGGTAAGGACATATGTTCATCCACCCGTGTTCCATGGATTGAATACATCTCAGGTTGGATTTTTTTTATAAGCGTACATTCTTCGGTGCTCCGAGTGTCACTATGAATGAGTTCAGGACGAATACTCATCCCTTGCCCGTCAACACAAAGTGCTCCATTCATGTGTCCGCTGATTCCGATACCAAGAACCAGAGATTTGCCCAAATTCGACAGGTGTTGGGTTCCTTGAATTGCGGCTTCCCAAAAATCATTCGGATCCTGTTCAACATATTGTTGTAAATAGGAAGTCCTATACGGAACAGAAATGCTTTCAGTTTCCTTTCCATCTATGCCAAACAACGTTGTCTTTACACTTGTTGTTCCAATGTCATACACCAGAATTTGCCCAATCATTCCTTTACGGCTCCCATCGTCAGACCTTTCACCAATGCTTTCTGACTCATCCAACCGAGAATCAATGCAGGAAGGATAGAAATGGTAGAAGATGCCGATAGTTGGGCAACAAACAAACCTTGTTGTTCGCGAAACCTTGACATATACACAGGTAAGGTTGCCGAGGGATTTCCTGTCAGGTTAAAGGAAAGAAAAAATTCATTCCAAATCTGTACGGCAATGATTAATCCGGCGCTGATTATACCTGTACGAGCCAAGGGTATTGCCATGATAACCATTTGTTGCCAACGGCTGCACCCATCGATTCGTGCCGCTTCAAAAATATCTTTTGGTAAATCACTGAAAAATGAATGAATCAACCACACTGCAAGAGGCGTATTAAATCCAATATAGGCAAGAAGTAATCCAATCGGGTTATTTTTCAGGTTTAGCCTCTGATACGTAATGAATAAGGGAATCAACACAGCAACAGGAGGCAATAAAATTGTAGTGATGAACCAGAGGTAAATTTTACCTGCACTCTCTTTGGTCTTCAGTTTACCAAAGACCAAGGCAAAGGCCACAGGTATCCCAAGAAGCAAGCTGATTCCTGTCCCCAGAATTACTTGTAAAATTGAGTTCTTTAAATATTGAATCATCGTAGGATCAGACAAGACCTTCTTATAGGTTTCAAGTGTAGGACTGAACAAAAGAGAGGGTTTTACCGCCTGTTGTTCTGTCTTGAATCCAGATAGGAACATGTAGAGAATTGGGAAAAAGTATGTAATGGCTATAACATAAATAACTATTGCTAATATTGTTTTCTTGATAATTTTTCTAATATGCATCGAGCGGCGAATCTGAGTGATAGTCCTTGCTTCGTTCTTCATCAGACACTCCTTTTTTTTATCTGTTTGTACAGAATCCGAATTAAAACCAGGGTTAGGACAACAGTAATCACTGCAAGGGCTCCTGCCCTACCGACTTGGTTTGAGTACACTGTCTGATAATAGACATAGAACGGCAACGTATAGCTACTTTTTCCTGGGCCCCCATTGGTGGTGACAAGAATCAAGCCGAATTCTTTGATAAGGAAAACCAATCCCAACATGACAGCGACTCTGACCTGATTGGAAATTAATGGGAGTTTGATTAAGAATGTACCCTGAAGCCAATTAACACCATCGAGATGCATGCAATCGATTAAATCCCTTGAGATTCCCTGCAGACCGGCCAAGAGGATCAACACAAAAAAAGGCATCCATTGCCAGATGAACAACAAAACAATTACTCCGACAGGGTGATAACTAATCCAATCAACCGGCGTAATATTGAGTTTTTGAGTAAAAACCCCATACCAGCCAAAAATGGTATTGAAAATCGTCGTTTTCCATATAACACCGCTAGCTGTCGACATAACAAAAAAGGGGCCAAGTATCAATGTCCTTGCGATATTGATAAATGGAACATCATTATCAAGTAAAAGAGCAAGTAAAAAACCGACAAATGTACAGAGACCCAAAGAAATACCTGTAATCTCAACGGTCTGCCATAATATTTGCCAAAATTCACTGCTTTTTAAAAAAAACCAATAGTTTGAAAATCCTGAAAATACCTTGGGAATATCAGGACGAGAGAGATTCCACTTGATGAACGAAAAAATTATCGTGATAAGAAATGGAACCTGAGTCATAACAGCGACAACGACAATACCTGGAATCAGGTATCGGTAATCCGTGTATTTTTGAGATCTATTATTCTTGAAAGAATTGTTGGCCTTGAATCTCATTGTATTTTTTGGTTCCATCGCGACTGAATTTTGTTTTCCCATAAACTATCCTATGACTGGAAACATCCTCTCCGAAAGAGTCGCAGTTTCACTAGGAAACAGGTCCGGTGGAGCTCCCACCGGACAGATGAACAACTGAAAATCAGAGAAGAAGACTCATTACTTCTTGTAATTACCATCCTTTGCAGCCTGTTCAAATACAGCCTGGGTCTTTCTGATGGCTTCATCAAGACTCGTTTTGTTTACGACATAGTCAGCTAAATACTCGGTCATAGATGTACCGATATCTGCGAATTCAGGAATGGCCATGTACTGCAAACCTACATATGGGGCAGGATTAAGCGTCGGCTTGGTAAAATCAAGATTCTGCAATGTCTTTAGAGTGATTTCAGCATAGGGGGCTATCGCATATTCTGGTAATTCATATGTGCTGTAACGGTTTGCACTAGGAGTTGTCCCACAAGAAGGATCCTCTTGCAACGTTAGTGCTACATAATCCTTGCTGGTTGCCCAGAGAATGAAATCAAAAGCAGCCTGTTTTCTATCAGCAGTGACATTGGGATTGATACACATGGTCCAGTTCCACAGCCATGCAGTATTCTTTGCCAGGCGATCATGAGGGGCCATCACGTATCCGATACGACCTTTGACAGCGCTATCAGAAGCCTCCAGTGGAGGAGCAAGGGACGTAGCGTCATAATACATACCGCACTTACCACTTGACATGAGGGCTATACATTCGTTGTATGTATAGCTGAGAATATCCTTCTGCCCAGCTTCAGTAAGAATCTTTTTATACATCATCCATGCATTGCGCATCTCAGGAGTATCGATAGTGGCATTCCAATCCATATCATAGAACTGAGCACCGAATGCGTTAATCATGGTAGTGAATGGTGCTCCACTCATTCCCCAACCGGGAGCTCCACGCATCGTCATACCAACAATACCGTTGGAAGGGTCGTTGATTTTCTTGGCAAATGCATACACTTGATCCCAAGTGGGTTCTTCAGGCATGGTCAATCCTGCTTTTGCAAACAAATCCTTGTTATACATAAGGAAAGAAGTTTCACCATAGAACGGGACGCCATAAGGAACACCATTCAAAGAGACTGAATCCAGCATGCCTTTGATAAGATCATCATAATCATACCATTCCTTCTGTTCTGGAGTCATCTTATCAAAATAAGGCTTTAGATTTTCCAACCAACCATTTTTTGCCCAAGTCTGAGCTTCGTATGGTCCGATATAGATGATATCGTACGTATTGTCCTTGGTTGCAGCCCCTGTAGTCAATTTTTGGCGCAAGTCATTTTCCGGAAGTACCGAGATGTTAATGCTCACACCTTCAGCTTCATAGTACTGCTGGGCATACTTAGCCAATGCCTGAGATAAGGGATTGTTGGCTAAAGCGACATTTACGGTGACAGTACCTGAAGATGCCTTTGATCCCTCAGTACTGCCCTGGGCGAATAATGCTGATGACATCATCAGCAATACCAAAGAAAACACCGTCACAAATTTCGCAAACTTTTTCATGATTTCCTCCTTTTGAAAATTACAGAAATAGTTAGGCAAAAATTTTATCGTGTATCGTTAGTATTCCTCACACGCTGCTACGCAAAACCAAGCATGTTGGAATACGTAGAATCCTATCAGGTTGTTCATTCGTCTTATCTGAAATACGCTCATATATTAACTGTCCTGCTACAGAACCAATCATGTCTGGATCTTGTTTTATTGCAGAAATGCTAGGAGTTGTCATTGAAAGCCAAAAAGAATCATCAAACGTCAAAAAGGCAATTTCTTCAGGGACCTTAATATTTGCTTCCCTCAGATAATTATATACTCCAATTGAAGAAAGATTATTCCCAGCAAAAAGAGCCGTGACTTCCCCTGCTTCAACCAACCGCTTGGCTTGCGTATAGGCAATACCATGAAGCAAAAGATTCTGGGAAATCGAAACGTTATTATCACCCGTCAGGATATGATTTTCGTTTACTTGTAAACCTGCCTCCAAGTAAGCCTGGCGATACCCTTCAATTCGCTCTCCCATGGTCGAATCATTTCGACTCGTGATAAACCCAATTTTCTCATGCCCTTTTTGAATCAAATGCTTAATTCCAAGGTAAGCTCCTTCATTATTAGTAGAAAGGACCATATCGCTTTTAAAACCAAAAGGTTTGCGATCAACAAAAACAACAGGAACATCATGATTTTCTAAAATTAGATTTAGATAGCAGCAATCTTCTCCTGTAGTGGCAATGACCAGGCCATCAACAGATAAAGCCAACAAGTTCTTAACATTCTCTATCTCAAGAGTCTTAGACTCTTTACTATCCATCAGAGCCACAAGATAACCATAGTTTGAAAGACTTCTCTCAAGGCCAATGGCAACATTTTGGAAAAAGTAATTGGAGAGATCCGAAACTACAAAACCAATAACTTTACTTTCACCTTTTCTAAAATTCCTTGCCAGCGGGTTTATCTGATATTTAAGCTGACTTACGGCTATCTCAACTTTTGACTTTGTTTCGGCTCGAACATTTTTCGTCTGGTTAAGAACATTTGAGACTGTGGCTACCGATACACCTGCAAGTTTTGCAACTTCCTTGATTGAAACAGACAAAACGCCCTCCAAAAAACCCAAAAAAATTAAATGTTTTACTCTTTACTATAGAGAGTAATCCCCTTATTTCGATATGTCAACAAAAAAATACAGTGAAAGAAATTAGCTAATTTTTTTTATAAATTTTTCTTAAATTTTTTAGGTTTTTTAATCATAAATAAAAATTATTTTAAACGATTAACCTATGTATTTAATCGTTACACCAATCTTCAAAAATCAAGAACGAAAAATCATGTTTGCCTTTCGTGAACAGGAACTGAAGACAAGA
>JAQVVB010000083.1 GCA_028699215.1 Sphaerochaeta sp.
GGCCCGGTGGCCACAGCAGGGCAGACACACCCGTTCCCATCCCGAACACGGAAGTTAAGCGCCCTCACGCCGATGGTACTACGGTTTTCCGTGGGAGAGTAGGTAGCCGCCGGGCCTTTCTTTATATGCAAAGGATGGAAACAAAAGTACAGATTATTGTGGTACACTTGCTTCAAAGAAGGTGGCTATGAGTTTGTACGTAACAGTATTCATGTGTATCTTGGTCGGAGCATTTCTTCAGGCAAATATCGGATTTGGGTTTCCCATCATAGCAATGATTGTTTTCCCCCATCTTTTTCCGTTCTCTACTGCAGTGACATTGACCCAAGTGGTCGCTATGGCGAGTACAGGATATCTGACCATAAAGTATTGGAATCAGGTACAGTGGAAGACGTTGTTTCCCCTCTTGTTTACCTCGCTGCTCATAGCAGCCTTTGTCACCGCGTTCAGCCTTTCAATGGAACCAGGGATCCTCGTGTTGGTTCTTGGTGCTTCACTGGTAGTGATTTCCTTATACTTTGCAGTTTTCTCACAATCGATATCCATACAAGCGAGTAAGAGGAATGGACTTTCAATGGGACTCATAGCTGGTTTTGGAAATGGATTATTTGGAATCGGGGGGCCACCTGTAGCGCTCTATCTCCTGCCGGCAGTACCCGGAAAAACCGAATACCTTGCCACAATCCAAGCCTATTTCTTCTTTTGTAATTTGGAAAGCATTTTCATTCGCATGGTCAATGGAGCATTGGTCCTTGAACATATTCCCCTCATCTTGATGGGATGGGTTACCATTGTTCTTGGAACGTATCTGGGGCTAAAGCTTTTCAACAAAATACCCTCAACCTTACTTAAAAGAATGGTATATATATTTGTGGGCCTTTCAGGAGTTCTCATAGTCTTGGAAGAACTGCTATAAACAAACAGAATGGGGCTGAACTAAAAGTTCAGCCTCTTGGTATGTGTATAGCGTGCGAATGTATTACAAGTCGGTTATTTCTGATTTCATCTGTCGGATACGAATATCTTTCTTACAGTAGGAATCAATGTCAATCTTCAGTTGATCGAGGTGCATCAACATGAACTTCTCCGCTTTTTCCGGATTTCTTTCCTTGATGGCTTCAAAAATCTTAAGGTGCAGACTGGTGTAAGAGTCTCCCACCTGTTTTCTGATATGTTCAAACATCTCTGATTGTTGTCCCATCGTAGAGAGCATGATGTAAAGAGAGAGCAAGGCCTTGTTTTTGGAGGCTTTTGCAATCCCCTTATGAAACGCAATATCATCATCAGCGATGCTTATGTTTTCTTTTGCATGGCTGAATTGCTTATTTAAACACTCCTGAAGCTCTTCAATTTCATTTTCTGTAATCCTTTGGGCGGCAAGAATCGCAGTTTGTCTTTCAATGGCGATTCTCGCATCAAGCACCATCAGAAAATTTTCAAGTACATCACTATTAATCAACTCGGAAAGTTTATCTGTATGGTATTCAAGTTCAAGAGAGTTGTTTGTTTCTAGGATTTTTTCTTTACCCGCTGGAGTGATGGAACGACCTTTGAACTTGTTCTTTTCAACTAATCCCATCATTTCCAATTGATTGAGCTCTCGACCGATTGTAGCTGAGCTTACCTCAATTCCCTGTTCTTTGAGTGTATTGACGATAGACCAAGACCCGACAGGTTCATCGGAATTGTTGATGATCTCCAGGATGAGTTTTTTCCATTTCCCTTGCTTGATTTCCAAAGAAGACCTCCCGATAAACGTTTGTTTGATAGTGTGAACCTTCAATCGTAGTATGTAATATATCATACATTATGGAGATTGAGTTATCTGAGTTCACCAGAACAATCCATCCTTGTCAATGATTGTTTCTTAAAAGTACAACAAGGTGGGACAATAGTACAATCTTTTTCTGACATATTTCCCAAAAATACCATACATCCATGAAAAAACCTGCTACTACCAATATGAGCAGGTAAGAAGAAAAAGATATGCATGGGCATGAGGTTTTCAGGGAAAAATTGAACTATTGTAAGGAAAATGTATAAAAATACAAAAAAATACATAAGAAAAAATTACCAAAATACTGCAAAATATATGCTAAAATCATAGATAATAACCAAAAGGCAAGTAAGTATGCATAAAGATTACTTTTATCAAAAAAATTTGACAGCACAAAGTATTTGTGGTATTTAATACATAGTAGGCAATGATTGTGTTGCTACTCACATGATAAGAAGGAGTATGATTAAGAACATATGGTTTGCAAAAACAAGTAAAGATTGTCGTTGGGCGAAATGCTTCAGTCCTTCTTTACTGGTTGGTAAATGTAAGTTTGTCAATGACGATGGACTTATTGGTATCCGTTCTTGAGCGTGCTTCTCTTTCTGTTCTTTTTCCTACTGCAGGTAAGAAGACCTCCAGCTGAAAAATCACTGATTTCCTGATTACTTACAAAATTGCTTTGGACAATGGGGTGCCAAGCTTTACGCTTTCGAACGGTAGGCTTGTGGCTGATTCAAGAGAGACCAACGGCAGATGGTTCTTGTCAGATGATAAGAAGAAGCCTTGGGACCTCGCCCAAAACATATCTCGAACAATCTATGTAGATTGTATAAAAAGTAGGAGGATTCTATGAAAAAAGCGCTTAAAGGCCTTTTATTGGTGCTCTGTATCCTTATTTCCACAGGTATGCTGTTTGCTGCTGGTGCCCAAGAGGCCACGACAACTGAACCTGGTGCTCAGCCTTTGAAAGCTGCAACCTATACCTGGACTGCTGGTGGAATGGGTGGCGGTTGGTATACCCAAGCTGGTGGTATGGCAACAATCGTCAAGAATAATGTACCTGAGATTACCATCAAGGTCATTCCTGGTGGTGGAGTAGTAAACCCTGCTCTTGTCGATGCAGGTAAAAACGAATTTGGTTGGGGCGTTGCTTGGCTCGATAAAGCAGCCTATGCTGGTATCGCTCCTATTTTTGAGAGAAAGACCGAAAACATTCGAGGTTTGGCCGGTCAGTTCTCTGTTGACTTCTATCACTTCTTTGCTGCAAAAAATACTGGCATCACCACACTTGAAGAATTCGTAGCCAAAGTCAAGGCAGGGGAAAAAATCAATCTTGCTGCTCCTATGACCGGAACCAGCGAACGCGCTCTCACTGGATTCCTGTTTGAACACTATGGCATTTCCTATGAACAGATTGAAAAGAATGGTGGACGGGTGATCTACGCTGTCTATGGCGATATGGTCAATCTTTATAAAGACAGGCATGTGGATTATGTCATTGCTTGTTTGGGGCTCCCAGGATCAGCAATCACAGAAATGGCCATCTCCAGAGATTCTGTAATTCTCGAAGTTACCGATGAGTTGGTGAAATTCAGCGCTGAAACGTATGGTACTGTCGCTCTAGAAACTGGTTTGAACGTCATCCCCGCTGGAACGTATTCTGGAATCGATAAGGACGTACAGGCAATCGGTCACTCTACCGAAATCATCGTCAACAAAGACGTTCCTGATGAGGTCGCTTATCACTTTGTGAAGTCTTTGATGGAGAACATTGGTGAAGTCCAGAACCTCAATCCTTCTTTCAAGAAGTATTTCACTGCCAAGGGTGCCGCAAACACTGTTGTTCCTTTGCATCCTGGTGCTGAACGTTACTATCGTGAAGCTGGTTTGCTGTAAAACTGGTTATTGAAATCGTATTTGGGAGTGCATTCACTCATATGGACTGAATGCACTCATATTCTTTGATTATTGGAGTGGATCACATGCGTGAGTTGAAAGGGTGGTTGAAATATTTTGTGAGCATCTGTTTGGTGGGCGTAGCGGTATTCCACCTGTATACAGCGATTTTTGGAGTATTTCAGCCAAGAATCCAACGTGGAATTCATCTCATGGTTTTACTTCCCATGGCCTTTTTACTATTTCCTGCACATAAAGAAAAATCACCAAAAGACCGTCCTTCCGTACTTGACTGTTTTTTGGCAGTCTTAGCCGTATTGCCTCCTATCTATCTCATGATCAACAATGCCCGACTGAACACACGCTTTGAAATGTTTGATCCAATACTACCCATTGAGACTGTGTTGGGTTTGATCAACATCATCTTGATCATTGAAGCAGTAAGAAGGGTTGTAGTCCCCGCCATGGCTGTTTTGCTCGGACTCTTCTTCGGTTATATCTACATTGCTCCTTATCTGGGAGGAATATTCTATTCAAAACCCATGTCACTGAGTGAAATCGTAGAAATCTGCTACATGTTTACCAGCGAAGGTATTTATGGATCCATCATTGGAGTAACTGCCACCTTTGTCTCGGTATTTGTTATTTTTGGTGCTTTCATGCAAAACACCAGGACTGGAGAGTATTTTACCAATCTCGCTTGTTCCCTTGCAGGGAAAAGTGTAGGAGGACCTGCAAAGATTGCCGTCATCTCCAGCGGACTATTTGGATCGATCAGCGGAGTGGCCGCTGCAAATGTATATGCAACCGGTGTCTTTACCATTCCTCTGATGAAGAAGCTCGGATACAGGGCTCAGTTTGCAGGGGCCGTTGAAGCTGCTGCCTCGACAGGAGGGCTTTTGATGCCCCCCATCATGGGAGCCGGAGCCTTTGTCATGTCGGAAATTACCGGTGTACCTTATATCAAGATTGTCGGCGCCGCCACCTTGGGTGCCATTTTCTACTATACCAGTATCTTGATGAGGGTCCATTTCATTGCAAAGAAACAAAATCTGGTGGGCATCAGTGATGAGGATGTGATTTCCAAGAAACAAATCCTCAAGGATTCCTATCTCTTGCTTCCTTTGGTTGCTTTGGTCATTCTGCTTGTCCTTGGTTTTTCTCCCTTCATAGCAGCTGTATGGGCGATATTGATTACCTTCCTGCTTACCTTTTTTGACAAAAACACTAGGATGACTCCTAAGAGACTCTGGAATACGTTTGAACTCTCAGGTAAAAACCTGATCATGCTTGCAGTGTCCTGTGCTGGTGCTGGTATGATCATCAGCATCGTGACCTTTACCGGTCTAGCCTTGGGTGTTGCAACGGTCATTCAATCCTGGTCTGGTGGATTCTTGCTTCCAGCCTTGATGCTGATCATGTTCACTTCGATTCTGCTTGGTATGGGAATGCCTTGCACTCCTGCTTACATCATTGCAGTAACGATTGGTGGACCTGCTCTCACCACCATGGGCATTGATGTTTTGACAGCCCACCTGTTTGTCTTCTATTTTGCCATTCTCGCTGAGGTCACCCCTCCTGTAAGTATCGCAGCCTATTGTGGTGCAGCAATTGCTGGAACCAATCCTATTTCGACTGGTTGGGAGGCTTTCCGTTTGGCCCTTGTCGGGTTCATCATTCCTTTCATATTTGTTTACAACCCTGCAATGATGGCTCGAGGGTCATTCCTTGAAGTTCTGACCATCGCGATTATCATGTTGTATTGTGTCACGTTCATAGCCATTGCCTTCCAAGGATATTTTCACCGGAATATGCGTGCCTTTGAACGAGGAATCGCTGCTTTTGCTGCTTTTGGGCTTGTCTTGTTGGCTTGTTACAAGACACTGATGCACAATATGCTGTTCCAGCTTGTCATTATCGGTACGTTATCAATGTTCCTCATCTATGTATTTGTCAAGAAAACTAAAAATAGTCGTAATGCTGCTTCTGCAGCAACTGTCTGAAATGAATTCGCCAGGTGAAAAATCCTGGCGTTTATTCTTGAATAGAAGAGAGTCTATGATATAATAATATTGCTACTCACCATGAGAGTAGCAATAATTAGTGAGGTGCAGAACTATGAAAGCTTTACATGTAGCAGTTGTTGGAGCGCTGGGAGCTGTCGGCCAGCAGATGATTTCAATTTTAGAGGCCTCGGCATTGGATATATCCTTGTTGAAACCACTGGATATAGCTGAAAATGCAGGGAAAACCATACTCTTCCGCGATAAGACATGGACAGTTGAAGAGTCGGGTAAAGGAAAATTTACGGATATTGATTTTGCGATTTTCTCTGCTGGTGCCGATGCAAGCAAGATTCTCGCCCCTATTGCAGTGAGTGAGGGTGCAATCGTAATCGATAATTCCAGCCAATGGCGGATGACGGAAGGTATTCCTTTGGTGGTTCCTGAAGTCAACCCACAGGCTTTGAAAGACCACAAGGGTATCATTGCCAATCCAAACTGTTCAACCATACAGATGTTGGTTGCGCTCAAACCTCTCCATGATGCATATGACATCAAGCGAGTGGTGGTTTCCACCTATCAGGCAGTATCTGGAAGTGGAGCAAAAGCCATTGAAGAACTGAAAGGTCAATCGAAGGCTTATTTGGCAAAAGAAAGCTGTGAGTGTAATGTCTATCCGCATCAGATAGCTTTCAATGCCATTCCCCAGATTGATGTCTTTCTTGAAGGCGGTTATACCAAGGAAGAGATGAAGATGGTTCACGAGACCCATAAGATTTTGGATCCTCGCATTGAGGTATCACCTACCGCTGTGCGTATACCGGTTTTCAGGAGCCATTCAGAGTCCATCAATTTGGAATTCAATAAGAGTTACGAACTCGACGATGTCTTTGCTCTCTTGTCAAAGGCCCCTGGTGTTGAAGTGATTGATGACCCTGCTCATCTGAAGTATCCCTTGGCCATTGAGGCGGAAGGTAAGAATTCTGTGTATGTGGGAAGGATCAGACGTGACAATTCCATCGAGAATGGTCTGAATCTTTGGGTGGTGAGTGACAATCTTCGTAAGGGTGCAGCCTTGAATGCTGTGCAAATTGCTGAGAAGATGGTGGAAATGGGACTAGTTGACTGAGACAGTCTGCATTGGCTTGGATTCTTGGGTGTTTGCACATTTTTCAAGCAATGACAACGTGGAGGGTTAGGTCAAGTGAAAGGGGTTAGCTCGTGATGCAAAAATTTGATGTAGTTGTTGTTGGAGGTGGGATAATGGGTATGTCAACAGCCTATTATCTAACCTTGCAAGGAAAAAGAGTCCTGATTCTTGAAGCAGGTATTTTTGGGGCGGGAGCCTCAGGGGCTTGTGACGATATGATTCTGTTTCAATCAAAGAAACCAGGAATAAACCTTGAGCTTGCATTTGAAAGCCTGGAACTCTATCATGCGCTCAATGTTGATTTGAAGCATGACCTGGGATTTGAGAACTATGGCGGAATGGTGCTTATCAAAGATCAAAAAGAGCTTGAGATCATGGAGGAGTTTGTTCAACAGCAACGAATGTATGGTCTTGATGTAGTTATGTTGGACGAGAAAGAGATGCGTAAGCGTCAGCCTCACATATCGAGTAGGTTCATTGCTTCCACCTATAGTCCCATGGATGCTCAGATCGATCCCTTCCATGTCATGTATGGGTTTTTCCATGTGGCGAAAAACCTTGGGTTGGAGTATCGGAAAAAGACTCCTGTTGTTGGTATAGAAAAGCAAGGAAATGGCGATTTCCGTATCACCACACAATCTGGTGAGGTCTTTGAAGCAACCCAGGTGGTGAATGCAGCGGGAACCTGGGCGGGTGAAATTGCTGCAATGGTAGGGGAGAATGTTCCCATAACTCCAAAACGTGGACAGATCATCATCACAGAAAAAATTCCCATGGTAGGTGAGACCAATCTTTGGAGCGCAGAATATTTGGTTTCCAAATTGCGTCCTGAGGTTAAGACGGAAATCAGTGAAGAGCATAAGGCGTTGGGGCTTGGCTTTGCTTTCACCAGGTCGTTCGGTGGAAATTATCTGATTGGAAGTACGAGAGAATATGCTGGCTTTGATACTAGAACCACCATGGAAGGCGTCAATGCCATAGTGAAACAGGCCGTGTCGTACATTCCTCTTCTCAAAGACATTCATTTCATCCGTGCAATTGCTGGCCTTCGTCCTTCCACTCCAGATGGGAAAATGATACTTGGGGAACATCCGGATGTTCCTGGGTTCTATACAGCATCAGGACATGAAGGAGATGGCATCAGTCTGGCTCCCATCACAGGCAAACTGTTGTCCGATATGATGTGTGGAGCCCCTAGCGATTCTCGGTTGGAAGAACTTTCGCCGGTTAGGTTTGCTGTTGTGAAAGGAGAGCAGGTGCAATGAGTGATGAAGTGAAAGATCCGAAGGATGTTTTGATTTGTAGGTGTGAGGAAGTCACTCTACGAGAGATCGAGCAGGCCATTGATGAAGGGTTTGATACCGTCAACGATGTGAAGAGAATAACCAGAGCCGGTATGGGACTTTGCCAAGGACGATCTTGCAGTAAGGTGATTGCCCGCATCATAGCCCAGCGCACCGGTAAAAATATTGAAGAGTTGTTGCAGAATTCCTATCGATATCCTGTACGCCCGGAAAAATTCAAGATTTTTGATGAGGAGGAATCCCATGAATAGGATTGTGGAACACCCCATTCTAGGGCATCTGGAAGAGACTGAGATGGTAACCATTACCGTCGATGGCGAAAAAATACAAGCACGAAAAGGTGAAATGATTGCAGCGGCCTTGATAGCCACAGGTAAACAGTATTTTCGACGGACCATCAAACTTGGAGAGCCACGTGGTATTTATTGCGGCATCGGCCGCTGTACCGACTGTGTCATGAAAGTCAATGGAATACCGAATATCCGAACCTGCATCACTCCTGTCGAAGAGGGGATGGTGATTGAGTCCCAGATTGGTGTTGGCACCTGGGGAAGGGGTTGAACAGCGTATGGAAAAGAGGGAAATAGTCGTAATAGGTGCTGGACCTGCCGGTCTTTCCGCTGCCATTGAGGCAGCAAGGACTGGGGCTCAGGTGCTGTTGGTAGATGAAAATTCAAAACCAGGTGGACAGCTTTTCAAGCAGATCCATAAGTTTTTTGGGTCCAAGGAGCACCAGGCAGGTACCAGAGGTATCAATATTGGGACTCATTTGTTATCAGAAGCTGAAAACCTTGCCATAGAGGTTTGGCTGAATTCTGAAGTGTGTGGAATTTTCAATCAACAGGATGTTTGGATAGTACGGGATAAGATGCATTCAGTGACCGTACAGGCAGAGAGAATCATCATCGCTACAGGAGCAACGGAGAATTCCGTGAACTTCCCTGGGTGGACGTTGCCAGGGGTCATGGGTGCAGGAGCTGCTCAGACGATGATCAATCTCCATCGGGTGCTTCCCGGCAAGAGTGTTCTCATGATTGGTTCTGGAAATGTAGGAGTCATTGTTTCTTATCAGCTTTTGCAGGCAGGGGCTGATGTAAAGGCAGTGGTTGAGGCCGCTCCTCGTCTTGGTGGATATGGTGTCCATACCGCTAAGGTGAGAAGAGCAGGAGTTCCCTTCTATACGTCTCACACGGTCTTGGAAGCTCATGGCAAGGAACATGTGGAGTCGGTGGTCATTGCTGAGGTGGACAGTTCCTGGAAGCCGATTCCTGGTACAGAGAAAGAGTTTGCTGTTGATACCATTTGCATCGCTGCCGGTCTGACC
>JAQVVB010000084.1 GCA_028699215.1 Sphaerochaeta sp.
CCCATGGAAGGTCTTCATCTATAGAGAGAGGGTGGAAGATTGCTTGTGAAGGATCATATTCAGCTTCAGCAATGGCCTCAAGCCAAAGATCAGCTTTCAAATATTCATCCCAAGCATCAAGACGACAGCCTTTTCTATATGCACGTTCGATTACATCTGCATAGCGAGCATCACCACGGCTGATCAACCCTTCGATATAACTGATGTTCGGTTCATGGTAACTCACCTTACACCCTCTGATTCGTTCCTGAATGGCTCTTTTCAACGAAGAAAGCTGTTCATAGGACTGCTGGGGAGTAAGCTGTGCTGCCCACTGGAAAGGAGTGTGAGGTTTTGGAATGAATGTACCGATATTGATATTCATATTAATGTGGGAGGCCTCATATACCTGTACCAGATAATCTACTATCGCCTGGCTCTCTAATTCCCGGTCCACAAAAGGAAGCCCAATCATGAAATAGAACTTGGCAAGTTTCCAACCACGGCTTTTGGCTTCTCTTGCTATGGCAATCACCTGTTCAATGGGCACTTCTTTGTTCATGGCACGTTGCCACTCTTTTGTCGGTGTCTCAATGGCAAAGGTCAGTCCACTTTTTCGGACCTCTGAGAGTTGCTCCAAAATCCCCAAAGAAAAAGAACTTACCTTGAGACTGGGGAGGGAAAAAGAAACATGATCTGCAGAGAACTCTGCATTCAATGATTCAATCATTTCCTTGATATACGGATGGTCTCCGCTGGAAAGTGAGGACAACGTAACTTCCCGAAATCCGAATTCATGTACATTCTGCTCTACTTGTGCTCGTATCGTCTCATATTGCTTTTGACGATATGGTTTATAATATTGTCCTGCATGGCAAAAGCGACAACTATTGGGACAACCACGCATGATTTCCACTACGCCATTGTCTTGAGTCACTTTGAAATTTGGTACAACATAATGCTTATAGCAATGATCATCCAACGTGGCAAAGGTTGTATCCACCCTTCGTACGGCCAGCTTCTTGCCAGGATACCAAAGAGCATCGATTTTCTTCAGTTCTTCGATTTGCTGGCTTCGAACATATCCCTTGCGTTTTCCTTCCAACAGAACGTTTACTAATTCTTCCAAACCATTCTCAGCTTCTCCAATGAAAACAAAATCAATGAAAGGAGAAAAAGGAAGCGGATTGGTAGCAGCAGGTCCACCACAAATGACAATTGGATCGGTTTCCTTACGGTCTTTACAACGCAGGGAAAGCCCCCCAAGTTCAAGAATCTGAAGGATGTTGGTTGCACATAGTTCATATCCAATGGATATGTTCAAAAGATCCAATTCATTGAGCGGCATTCCCAAATCCAATGTATACAAAGGAAGTTGTTTTTCTTTAAGCAACGCCTCAAAATCAGGTGCTACAGAGAAGACCCTGTCGCAATGAACTTCAGGCATTTTATTGAGGATGTCATACAGAATCCTCACAGCATTATTGCTCATACCTATTTCATACAGGTCAGGAAAACACATTGCGGTATGGAAAACCACCTCATCGAGATTCTTCTTTCCATAATGGAACTCTCCTCCGGTATAACGGGAGGGATTTTGGATCATAAGGAGATCATCCTTAAGTAATTCTAGTACGTTCATCGATTCCTTCTCTTCTCAATTTATGACCAAGGTATTGTATTTTCTGGAAAGAACACGCATATCAGCATACCCGTACAGTGTTCCCAACAGTCGGTATACACGCTGAAGCGTTTCATTATCTGTAAAAGCTTGTTCAAGCGGTAGTGCAAGAAACAACAATTGCCTCGCCCTTTCAGATGCAACTGTATCAGATGCAGAGAGTTCAAGCAATGCAAGCTGGTCGTTTACACTAAGTTTGGAAAGATCTTCCGCTAAGACATCAACAGCTACATGTGAAGTAATCAGCAGTTGAACATATTGATAGGGATCAATGGTTTCTTTCAGGTATTCCACAAAGACAGCATTTGCCTGCTCGTTCAGTTCCAATTGCAGCAAAGCTTGGTAATACAAACGTGCATAGTCAGGGGTAAGGAGGCCCCACTCTTTTAGAAGATGTGAACAAGCATTTACCTGTTCCCAATCCTTCATTACAGACCCCACCCTACACAAGAGCAGATGAGCATCTTTATAAAAATAATCCACATCGGTTCCTAAGGAAAGATACAAGGAGATTGCATGATAAGCTTTATCACTGTCTCCCATCGCCTCATAAACCAACGCTTCATAGTATAGGTATTCACCCTTAACCTCTTGTTTCAAGGACTTTTGCGAGAGAGCAAGCACTTGATCATACTTTCCATCCTCATACAAGTCTTTCAGGTTATTACTCTTATTCACAGAACAGGAATAAAATAAAAAAATAAGGGAGAACAGAAGAGGCACAAGATTTTGTTTTCTTTGCATACTCTGTTCTCCCAATATTTTATAAAAAAAGGTAAGCAATAAGCCGGGTTCTGTTTATGATGATCATCTATCCACGTCCATTGTCACCAATGGAATGTAGCAACCGACCCGCAGGCTAAAGACGGACCACCCAACCTGCTGCTTGGTTTTGCTCCTGACGAGGCTTACCCTGCCACCTCTGTTGCCAGATGTGCGGTGGGCTCTTACCCCACCATTTCACCCTTACCGGTAAACCGGCGGTATATTTTCTGTGGTGCTCTCTATAGCGTTACCGCTCCCGGGTGTTACCCGGCGTCATGTCCTATGGAGCCCGGACTTTCCTCAAGCGGCCTTTCAGCCGCCCGCGATCATCTAGCTTACCTTAAAAAAACCTAAAGCAAATCGTCGAATTCGCTGCTATCAACAAAGTCGGAAAGACTTCCTTCTTCGATATCAGCATCATCGATATGTTTCTTGAACTGCTCCTCTGCACCTTCGACATCCTCATAATAGAGAATACGACTGCAGTAAGGACAGAAATCAATCTGTTTCTCACTTCGAACATCATTGACAAACTGAATGGGAAGTACGATATGACATCCTTGGCAAACCAAGCCATGAATGGGAACAATACCCTTACCTTTCTTGTTCTTAACGATATTGCTAAATTTATTGAAAAGATCTTCTGAGATATCGGCTCCGATATAGCCAAGACATTTCGCATCAAGAGCAGAAAGTTGTGCTCGCTTTTCTGCAAGAAGAGCTTCAATCTTACTTGATTCAGCATCAACTTCATTCTTCTGCAACAACATCAACTGTTCTTTTTCAGTCAAGTTCTCACTGAAATCATTGACTTGCTTCTCCTTGGCATGAACCTGCTTAAGCAGGCTCTGCTCTTTTGAAGCAGCATCCTTGATCTCTTTTTCCAAAGCCTCGAACTCTCGCTGCGTATTGATCAATTCCATCTGTTTTTCAGAATTTTCGCGTGCATGCACAGAGTCTTCATATTGGATGCGAAGACTTTTCAGTTCATCTCTTGCAGCCTCACTCTTATCATGCTCTTCGATATATTCTTTATTGATCTTGTCCAGCAGCTCCTGCTTGACTTTCAAATCCCTCGGCAACTTGACAATTTCATCCTCAAGCGAAAACCTTACTGTAAGATCTTCCTGCAATTGGTTGAGTTTTGCAAATACTACTGCTTCTTCCATCATTTTCTCCTGGTATATGTCAAATGAAATCCTTCAATTTCCTACTACGTTTGGGGTGTCTCAACCTTCTCAAGGCCTTTGCCTCAATCTGTCTGATACGTTCCCTCGTTACTTCAAAATACAACCCTACTTCTTCAAGTGTCAATGAATAACCATCCTCAAGACCAAATCTCATCTTAAGAACTTCCTGTTCTCTGGCTGGAAGCGTTGCAAGAACATCCTTCAGCTGCTCCTGGAGTAATGAATATGCTGTTTGGGTAGCAGGGTTTTCCACTTCCTTGTCTTCAATGAAGTCAGAAAGCAAAGAATCTTCCTCTTCACCGACTGGAGTTTCAAGGCTGATCGGTTCACGAGCAACATTCTTGACTGCCTTCACTTTGCTTTCGGTCCAACCCAACTTTTCAGCTACTTCTTCATCGGTCGGTTCTCGTCCTAAGGATTGCATCAACATTCTGGATTCTCGTACCACCTTGTTGATTTGCTCTATCATATGAACAGGAACACGAATAGTACGGGCTTGGTCACTGATCGAACGGGTTATGGCTTGTCTTATCCACCAAGTGGCATACGTAGAGAACTTAAACCCTTTTCTGTATTCAAATTTCTCAACAGCCTTGATAAGACCAATATTGCCTTCTTGTACCAAATCAAAGAAATGCAGACCACGATTGGTATACTTCTTTGCGATGGAGACAACAAGCCTTAGGTTCGCTCGAATAAGGCGGTCTTTGGCATCCTTCATCATCTTCTGGCCATATTTTATCTTGGTTGAATGGACAAGGATGTTTTCGCAGATTTCTTCAAACTGATACTCAATCAACTTAAGGTCTTTATCCGTTAACTGGAGTTCACGAATCAAGTCCTTGATGGTATCACTGGTAAGATGAAGTTCTTCTTCAATCTTTGCACAACGATTCTGGGTTGCAAGATCACGCCCAAGTTGTCTCAGTTCCTTGGCTGAAGAAATATGCAACTTGTTCTCAAGCTGCTGTTTCTTCTCTTTATAGGAACGGATACGATTCTCTGCATCAACGAAATCGTGTGTGAAATTCGTAATCTCTTCAGGTTGCAAATCAATCTTTGCAAGTTTTTTAAGCAACGTATTTCGCGTTTTAGACAAACTTTCATCATGAAAAACATCTTCGCCACTGCTAATCATCTGTTCTTTCTTAGCGATGTAATTTTTCAAAGTTGCCTGAATTTCTTTCAGAGGCTCTCTATAATACTGGCTGAATCGTTTCTGATTAGTTACCAAATCCTTGTAGTCTTTGGCGTTGTACTCTTCTTCTTGACCTTCTATCTTGGTATTGAGCGTTTTGATGATGTCGTAGAATCGGGTAATCATGATACCACTTTCCTGGATGACTTCCTTGATGATCAAGGCACCATCTTCCATCTTCTTGCTCAATTCCACTTCTTGTTCTGCTGTGAGAAGATTCTCCCTACCAATCTCACGAAGATAGAGACGAATCGGATCATCTCCAGAGGTATCGCTTTTATCGGTTCCCAAGATGGTATTGTGCCGAATGTGTTCGATATCTCCCTCATGATCATCAAGGCTGGAAATATCAACAAAATGGTCACTTCCGCCGACTGAGTCGTCATCGGTTCCCATACCACTCCATGCATGCTTCATGGAATTTGAATTCTCATCCTCGTCTAGAGAACCCTCATCGTCATCTTCATCCTCGTCATTCTCAACCTTATCGCTCCCTTTCTCAGCGTCTTTTGAAGAAGGGACAGAGAAATCATCTATAAGTGCATCAACAGAAAGATCCCCATCATCATCGAGGGAATCATCCAAAAGATCAGTATCATCTGGATCTTCTTCTATATCAGCATCAATCTCATCGGGAGACGGACCTTCCCCGAAAATCCCAGCAGGGGCTGGTTCGTCACTCTCGGTTACGGGAATCTCCAATTCACTGAGCGTCTGCAGTATTTCATCAATTGCTTCATCAGTCGCAAATTCAGCTCCAAGCGCTTTGCGAATATCATCTTTGGAAACGTGTCCTGTAATTGCTGAGCGCGCTACCATGTCCTTGACGATGGTCTGCGAAATGTTTTCATCAAGCATCTGTATCTACACCTACCCTGTTTAATTATCCTGTCCGAGAGCTTGCCTAAGTAAAGAGATTTTTGCATCAATCTCAGTCTTTTCCCTAAGCAACTCCTCAATCCCTTCATCCGCAGTGCCATCACTGAGGCTGATGTCCAGCAAACGTTTATTGCTGCCCCTCTTCTTCTCATAATTTCTGAGTTGAATCCGATTCACAGCCTCATTGAGCACCTTCTGAGGCGCTAACTTGAACTCTTCCATGGTAAAGGAAGTAGCAACATCACTTCTGAGTTGTGGATCGTCCAGCATTTGAAGGATATATTCATCGTTTTTACCGACATCCTCCCGTGCAGCATCTTCCAACACGTCGTACAGTGCTTCTGCCTCCTGATCCTCAAGATCTTCTACAGCCAGTTTATATCGAGTTTGCAGATATAAACTTCTATTGTTGATCAAAGTCAACATCGCATATAAATCAATGGAAATTGTAGCTGGATTCAAAGGTTTCACCCTCTCTTCCACAACAGGTACAGCCGTCTTTGGAACGATTGACTTCCCACGCAAATAATCATCAATTATTGACGATTCGTCAACATTTAACAACATAGAGAGATATTTTATAAGATCTTCCTTCTCAATCGCTGACTCCGTAGCATCCAAATATGGTCTTACAGCGTTAAATACAGCAGACTTTCCTTTGGACGTCATTATATCATACTGGTTTACAGCATTATTTACAAGATAATGAAACCCTTGAATTGGGTGTTGAAGATCCATTTTCAAGGCATCCTCCCCTTCTCTTTCAACCAGCTCAGCTGCGTCCTTTGCTTTGGTCAGTTTGAGCACCTTGTTTTCAATTCCATGACTCTGAGCTATTAAAAGCGTCTTTGCAGTAGCACTCTGACCGGCAGCATCACTATCAAAAAGCGTGGTAACCGAGGTACAGTATCTTCTGAGCAGTTTTGCCTGTTCTTCAGTAAACGAAGTGCCAAGGGGAGCCATCGCATTTGTAAATCCACTTTGATGCATTGCAACAACATCGAAATTACCTTCACAGAGAATGGCTTTCTGACTTTTTTTGATGGTATCGATTGATTCATATAGCCCGAAAAGATTCTGCTTCTTACTATAGATGGCGGTTTCCGGAGTATTTATGTACTTTGCTTTACTCGTTCCGGAAAGATCTCTACCACCAAAGGCTACGGTCTTACCTTGCCACGTACGTATGGGAAACATCAACCTGTCCTTAAACAAAGGGTAGGTAGTGTTCTTTTGACTGAACAACCCACTGATTTGTAACAATTCATCACTATAATGCTGTTTTTTTAGAAATGAATAGAGCCATGAAGCGTTATCAGGAGCATATCCAAGGTTGAATTTTTCCCACATGGTCGGTGAGATCTTGCGGCTTTCCAAATAATCCCTACCTTTTTTACCCATCGGAGAGTCAGTCAGGATATAGTGAAAAGATCCAGCAATTTTATCATAAAGATCATAAAGAGTATCGCCCAAATCACGTTTCTTCTTATCTTCGGGGTTTTCCTCTGCAAGCTCAATATTAGCTTTCTTTGCAAGTATCTTAACTGATTCAATGAACGTCACCTTCTCCATTTCCATGACGAAGTCAAACATCGAGCCACCTTTCTTGCAACTGAAGCAGTAATAAAAACCTTGTTCATCTACAACTGAAAAAGAAGCGGTCTTCTCTTGATGGAAAGGACAAAGGCCCCAAAGACGACCACCCCTACTTGTAAGGGTGACATAATCTGAGACAACTTCACTAATGGGAATCTTTGCCTTGATCTGATCAAGGACAGAGTCTGATATTTTGGCCATGGGAATCCTTAAAACTTGATGAGAGGTTCGTTACCAGGAAGCAATGTAAGCAATCGCTCAATCTCTTCCTTGGAATATTTTTTACCTTTTCCCATACCAGGACACGATGCCATCTCAGCATCCCATGCTTCTTTGTTTTCCACTATGCTTCTCCAGAACGGGTACGTACGACATTGATGCGGCCTCGCTTCGTAGACCGAACAACCCTTCTTGGTCAGGAAAATGCAATCAAAATTATCTTTCTCTAGCAGACTTATCATGTAAAAATTGTCTATGTGAATCTTACGACAATAAACTTCTACAAAACGATCTTCTGACAAGGCTGTAAAGGCGCATAATCTATCGAGGTCTTCTTGCGAAAGGAAAACATATCCGGGTTCACAACTGCAACAATAGTTACATCCGGTACATTCGAATTGCAGGCCCTTCTCATAGAAGCAACTCATCGACACCCCTTTTCATACATAGACGGAAAAAAGGCCTTCCTCAAAGAAGAAGGCCTTCGATATGGAGAGAGAAGGATTCGAACCTTCGAAGGTGTAACCAACAGATTTACAGTCTGCCCCCTTTGGCCGCTCGGGAACCTCTCCATTTGCCAAAGACAACCGTACATTACCCAGTATTGTATTTTTTGTCAACCTAGATAGAAAAAAAACTTTCCTATTTGGGCAAATGGTGTTCTTTCTGATACAATCTGCCAAATTTACCACGATATGAACACTACAAAGGCCCTTGACACAAACAACGCACTCCAAGTATATTGCACATGTTCTTTTTCGCCACCTTAGCTCAGTTGGCCAGAGCACGTGACTTGTAATCTCGGGGTCGTCAGTTCGAATCTGACAGGTGGCTTGTTCCTCTTACTTTCAGGATGATATCTCTTGACGCATTGCAGTGGAGTTCCTGATGGTAAGATGAGTATCCAAAACCATATCAGGAACACTCTCCCCTTCAAATAAAGACAAGCACATCGCAACCGCACACTTCCCGAGCCTTTCAGGATCTTGATGGACCGAGGTCAACCCAGGACGAGTAATTTCAGCCAATACAGAATCGTCGTATCCCACAATCGAAACTTGTTCAGGGACAAGTATGTTCTGTTCATGCAGTGCCTGCATCACACCGGCTGCCACCGAATCATTACTACAGACAACTGAATCAAAATCCCTTAATCGGGAAATGAATTTTTTTGCCTGTTGATAGCCACCTTCAAAATCATAACTGGTCATACTGAGCAACGTCTCATCCACGCTGAGACCAACCTCTTCCAAGGCCATCTGATATCCAAATAATCTATCAAGAGAGGAGTAACTCCCCCGTTTTGGACCATCCATGTAAGAGAGCATCTCTTCCAATGTCTCAACTGGTGGACGCCAAAAACTAACGAAGAAGGCAATATTACGACGTCCGCTCTTAAGCAACAACTTCGTCGCGAGATACCCTCCCTGAACATTATTGTGATAAATATGAGGGACCCCACTCATATAATCCCTTCTATACAGAATCAAAAGAGGAAAATCTTTTGGAAACAATTGTCTGACCAGTGATGACGACCCATCGCAAAGAGGGCAAAACAATACCCCATCCACGCATGCCTTCGCAGCTGAACGGAGACAGATTTCTTCATTTTCTGTTTTCCCATGACAACTGAACACCAATACACGTATCTGGTTCTCATCGGAAGCCATCAAAACCCCTTCAACCATCTTGGAAAAAAATGCATTGGATGCAC
>JAQVVB010000085.1 GCA_028699215.1 Sphaerochaeta sp.
GCATCGCTTTGCGTAGCAATTCTTTCTCGTAGAACTCTTTTTGTTCGATATCTATCGATTGTACTGACATACACCCATTGTAGGGAAAAATCTACTGGAATGACAAGGGAGAACAAGCTACAATACGGACATGCAGCAAGCACTCTTTTTATTTTTAGATTTTCTCACCGGTATGGTGATCGCCGTCATGGTTGTGGCAAACACCCAGTTTGGGGTGGCTACCACCATGGGAGTCTCCTTGATCGTCAACCACATCATTGGGTTGAGCATCCTTTCCGCCTTGCTTCTGCTCGGAAAGAAAAACAAAACCATCAATCCAATGAGAAGACCCGCCCCTTGGTATCTGTATTTCAATGGAATCTTTGGAGTGGCCATCCTGAACTGCAACTATTACACCATTGTCTATACTGGAGCCTCCATTGCCATGGCCAGTACGGTGTTCGGTCAGAGTTTTTTCTCTTTGCTGTTCGACCTCACCGGATTCATGGGAATGCAGAAACGTACGCTGAACAAGAAAAAAGTCGTCAGCCTGTTGATTTCAGCAACCGGAATCCTGATCATGGCTTGTACTGGTGACGGTACGTTCTCATTCTGGTTCATCCTCTTGGGAATCCTAGCAGGAGCGTTGACCATGACACAGATGATCCTCAACAGCACCTTTGCAAGTTACAAGGGAGCTATCTTCGCCTCTCGTCAAAACTTCCTCTCAGGATTGGTTGCCGGCCTCTTGTTTTACTTTCTCTTCACACCGAAGGCAACTCTTGGAGGGTTTGCCAAGCTACCAAAAGTACCCATCCTATTGATGGTGAGCGGAGGACTGCTTGCAGTCTTTGTCGTAGTATCCACCAGCTATGTCATTGTAAAAATCCCAGCAGTCTATTCAGCCCTACTGCTCTCTTCTGCACAAATACTCACCAGTTTGCTCATTGACACGTTGTTCTTTGATTCGTTTTCCAAGACCTTGCTCATTGGAGCGCTGCTGATGCTTGTAGGCATGGCGGGAAATCTGCTTGCTGATAAAAAGCAAAAAGCTCCTAGTCCTCTCTGATTTTATATACTGACTCACATTCCTGCACGAACCCTTCTGCACTAAGTTGCAAGAGGCAGGCGTAAATCCGTTCTTCTTCGAAATGAGGAAGCAGGCGATACACCGCATCAAGGTCTTTGGCACCGGTATCGGTAAGCAAGTGAATCAACTGACCTCGAATCTGACGATTGGAGTTTTCAAACTTCTTTTGTTTGGTATAGTGGGCACTGCGTACATTTGCATTGGGAAAAAGGTTCTTGAGCAACACCCCATAATCCATGAGGGCATAGTACCAGTTCTTCATATCGTCAGTAAGCAAGGAGAGACGATGGAGCAATGCCTTGAGCTCTCTATCATGTATGTCGCTCTGATGGTCATAGAAGCAAGTAAGCAGAACCCGACGGATATTGGTCTCAAGATATATCGACTTTTCGTTGTAGCAGAAACTGAGAAGCGCTGCTGTCGTCGATTCCCCTACCCCAGGCATTTGGATGATCAGCTTGGCATCATTGGGAATGGTCCAGTTCCAACATTCAGTCATGCGAGCTGCTTTCTTCAGATTGAGGGCCCTTCGGTTATACCCCAGCCCTTTCCAATGGGAGAGCAACATCTCATTTGATACGGTGCTCAAACTGGAGAAATCTGGCCAAAGGGAGAGAAACTCTTCATATTTTGGCTCCACTCTGCTTGTCTGGGTCTGTTGCAACATGACTTCAGAGAGAAGTATCCGATAAGGATCCGAGGTTTCCCTCCAGGCAAAATGCCGTTTATGGTCTGTATAAAAGGTAAGGATCCGGTCCTGAAACAGGATAAGATCCTCATCCGAAAGCGACAGAGGGGGAATCAAATACTCTTGTGCATGTATATCGTCGAGTTCAGGAAACCCATTCATTTTTTATCGCCGAAATTCTCAGGAAGGATGAAATCCCCCTTATGGTAGTTGCTGGTAGCCTCGGCTTCTTCTGCTTGATGGATATCTGCATCAGAAGGATTCTGCCCCCGTTTGAATTTATCCTGCTTCCGCAGATATCGCTCAAGAGCATTCTTTTTGTCACTTTCCCGCTGGTAACTCTTACCACTGCTGATGATGATGGCAATGGGACGAAGGGATTTGACATTTGCACAAAGGATCTGCATTACACTGGTCATGGGAACCGAAAGGAACATCCCAGGGATTCCCCAGATATAGCCCCAGATGGAAAGGGAAACGAGAATGACAAAGGGAGAAAGATTCAACTGCCCACCTTGAAGCTTCGGATCGATGATGTTTCCCAAGATGGTCTGTATGCTGATGGTCATGATCGCCACATAAATGACGTTGGTCCAATCTGGTGCAAATTGAATAAGAGCCATCACGATGGTAAGGGTGGTGATGATCAAAGACCCAATGGAAGGTATATAGTTGAAGATGAAGGCCATGACACCCCAAAGAATGGGAAGATCGAGACCGGTAATGACTGCGGTAAGGAAAAACATAACACCGGTCATGGCGCTGATAACCGTCTTGAGCAGAAGATATTTGGAAATCTGACGAGTTATCCGCTCAAACAAGACCGCAACCTTCATGCCTTTGTTCCTCGGAACAGCGGCAAGCAACTTAGGAACGAAACTCTGTCTCTCCAAGAGCAAAAACAACAAGAAAATGAAGACAAGCATCGCTAATTTTGCAATCGACAGGAATTTATTGGAAATACTGGTAAGACTGCTGATTGCAAGATCGGACCAGTTGAACGGAAGTGTGGAGAGAAACGAAGTACCGGCTGGAAGATCCACCATCCCTGACACCTTGCTGGAAAGCAATCGATCAAGGGAGATGACCTTATCAGTGTAGAAAGGAATGAGTCGCACCAAGGTATCGACGGTCATGACGATAAACCATCCAGCAGCAACAAAAATAAACAACAACAGCACCATCACAAATGTAATGGAAATGAATCGCGGTATATGGAGTTTGTCCATTCTCCGAATGAGCGGACTGAACAAAAGAAAACAAAACACCGAAAAAAGAAGGGGTATCGCTACATCCTTGGAAAGCTTCAAAACCGTAAGAACGGCTACTGTCACCAAGATTCCAAGAAAAATATGGATATACTTGTTGTTTGATGCGGGGGTATCTGTCATGAAACAACTATAGACTAGCTTGGAAAAAGCTTCAATATCTGGTATTACTGGTTTTATGGATCAACGAACTAATTTGGATAGGATTCAAATCGTCCTGGTGGACACGCAGGATGGTGCGAATATAGGGTCTGTCTGTCGTGCTATGAAGACAATGGGCATAACCCACCTCACGTTAGTGGGGGATCGGGAATATGACGAAAACAGGGTGAGAACCCTCGCTTTGCATGCAAGCGATGTCTGGGAGAATTCCCAGCGTTTTGCAACGCTTAATGAGGCTATCTCTACAAGCGTGTTGACGGTTGCTTCAACCCGTAGGCATGGAAAGTTTCGCAAGAACAGTGCGGTCAACCCGGAACAGCTTGCAGAATTGGTGACCAAAACAGGGGAAGGTCTCATTTCCCTTGTATTCGGCAGAGAATCCGACGGGCTCACTGACGAAGAAGTTGCACAGTGCTCCATGGTCGTGACGATTCCCACCAGTGATCAGTTTCCCTCGTTGAATCTGTCACAGGCAGTCCAAATCATCACCTACAACCTTTTCGACAAGATAAAGCCATATCCGGTTCAAGCCGTTCCTGTAGATCAGCTGCGCTGTGAACAGGGAGCGGCAAAAGCCACATCCGCCATGGATACCATAGGTTATTTCAAGCTTGCCCATGAAAAACTGTGGACGTACCGTTTCCTTAGGGATGTGTTTGTGAGAGCCTCCCTGACAGAAAGCGAAATGCAAAAAATGGAAAAGGTCTTTGTCAAGATGAGCAAGATAAAAGCGCATAAAGAAACCAAGGAAGAGCAGGAAGATGTTTAGATCTTTTTTCGATCCTATGCCGAGAATCGTCGCGCATCGAGGAGACAGCGCACGCTTTCCAGAAAACACGCTTGAAGCGTTTTTCAGCGCTTATGAGATGGGTGTCGATGTCATTGAAACAGACGTCCATCTGAGCAAAGATGGGGTATTGGTCATTTGGCATGATGCCACCCTCGACAGGAATACCGACGGTACAGGCAGAATCGAAGACCACACCTTGGAAGAACTCAAACAGTTTGATGCTGGATATACCTTTTCTCCTGATAAGGGGCAAACCTATCCCTTCCGCGGTAAAGGAATTCATCTCTGTACGTTGGAAGAAGCCCTTAAAGCCTGTCCAGCACAACGGTTCAACATTGACTTGAAGACCAAGGGTGAAGCCATCGTAGATGTTTTCATCAAGGTGATCAGGGACAACCATGCCACCAAAAGGGTAATCGGAGCTTCCTTCCATCTTTCCAACCTCAAATCCTTACGCAAAAAAGCCCCAGAAATACTCACCAGCATTACGACAGAAGAGGTAAGAGTGTTTCTGCTACTCCAAAAGATAGGCTTGTTGCCTGCGTTTCCCTTCAAAAAACGTCTGATCATTTTCCAAGTTCCGGTCGGACAGGGATTCATCAAGGTCATCACTCCCCGCTTTGTCAAAACCATGCATAAACGAGGTGCCATCATCCAAGTGTGGACCATAAACGAAGAGAAAGAGATGCGTTGGCTCTTTGAGCTTGGTGTAGATGCAGTGATGACCGATAAACCGGCGCTCGCATTTCAAGTTGCGCAAGACATGGGAATACAAATCAAGAACTGACTACCATAAAACCAAAAGGATCATCACATGAAACCCTCTGACGTCTATTTCATCAACCTTCGCTGCGAAAACGGAGATTCCCGCCTTGATAAGCTTGAACGACTTGTCAAAAAAGCAGGAATCAGCACGATCGATTTCAAAGGTAAATTCGTAGCCATCAAGCTCCATTTCGGAGAACCGGGAAACCTTGCTTTCCTCAGGCCGAATTATGCAGCTACGATAGTAAAACTCATTCAGGAATTGGGAGGAAAACCCTTCCTCACCGATTGCAACACCCTCTATGTCGGGGGAAGAAAAAATGCTTTGGACCATTTGGACAGCGCATACAAAAACGGCTACATGCCGTATGCGACCGGGTGTCAGATCATCATAGCCGATGGACTTAAGGGTACTGATGAGGTTTTGGTCCCAGTAAGAAATGGGGAATATGTCAAAGAAGCAAAAATCGGAAGAGCGCTCATGGACAGCGACATTCTCATATCCCTCTCCCATTTCAAGGGCCATGAAGGAACCGGTTTCGGTGGGGCTTTGAAAAACATCGGGATGGGCGGCGGCTCGAGAGCCGGCAAAATGGAACAACATAGTGACGGAAAGCCTCAAGTTGACCGAGATCTGTGCATCGGTTGCGGAAACTGTGTCAGAATCTGCGCACATGATGCTCCAAAAGTAACGCATAAGAAGGCTTGGATAAACCATGATGCGTGTGTTGGTTGTGGAAGATGCATTGGGGTTTGCCCCACTGATGCAGTACAGCCTGGCGATGGAAGTTCCAACGACAAACTCAATTGCAAGATCAGTGAATATGCCCAGGCCGTTTGTGACGGAAGACCTAACTTCCACATCAATGTGGTAATCGACATATCACCCAATTGTGACTGTCATAGTGAGAATGATGTTTCCATTGTCCCAGATATCGGGATGTTCGCTTCTTTTGATCCCGTAGCTCTGGATCGGGCTTGTGTCGATGCAGTGAATGATCAGACACCGCTTCCCAGCGGCAAGCTGGGCGAAGTGGCTTGCACCCATGGGGACAACCTCATGAACAACCATCCTCAAACCAATTGGAAAATCGGTTTGGAACATGCTGAAAAAATTGGACTCGGTCAACAGGCCTATACGTTGATCACCGTACGCTGAAGAGGCAACGCCTCTACAGATTTCATGCAACCCACACTCACAGAAAAACGGATCCCAAGGGACCCGTTTTTTTACAGTGGGATGAATTTTTTTAACGCAACATGTTTCTCACTTCAAGATTTTCCTGTTCTATATCCTTGAAATACTTGAACGTGTCCAATTTCAATTCGCCGCAAGCGGGTTCATCGCATACGATTACTGCCTGTGGATGCAGTTGCAGAGCACTACATGTCCAGCTTTGGCTCACTCCACCTTCTATGGTAGCTTGCAAGGCACGGGCTTTGTTGTGTCCATTCACCAAGATAACGACTTCCTTACTGTCAGTTACTGTTTTGACTCCAACAGTCAAAGCCCTGGAAGGAACTTTGCTCATGTCGTTGTCAAAGAACCTGCTGTTCATGACTTTCGTATCATAGGTGAGGGATTTTATCCTGGTTCTGCTTGCAAGGCTTGAGAACGGCTCATTGAAGGCAATATGACCATCAGCTCCTATCCCGCCCAAGAAGAGGTCGATGCCGCCATACGATGCAATACACGCCTCATACGCATCACATTCGGCTTGGAGGTCTCCAGCGCAACCATCAAGGATGTGGACGTTCTGTTTCTGAATATCAATATGGCTGAAGAAATTCTGCCACATGAAGGTATAGTAACTCTGAGGATGATCTTTAGGTAGTGCAACATACTCATCCATGTTGAAGGTGACGACGTTGACAAAGGAAACATAGCCTTCCTTGTTGAGACGAATGAGTTCAGCATAGGTCCCAAGCGGTGAAGAACCGGTAGGAAGACCCAGAACAAAAGGCCTTTCAGCAGTAGGCTTGAAGGATCTAATCCTGTTTGCAATATGTCTAGCCGCCCAAAGGGACAAATTTTCGTAATCGTTTTGTATTATGACTCGCATTGCTCTCTCCTTGTCTCCAATCATAAACGGAAAGAGAGAGCAATACAATCACATCCTTATTCTGCTTTTTCGATTATGCCACCACAAAGAATGGTGTCCCCATCATACAGAACCAATGATTGGCCTACTGTCGCCGCTTTTATTTCATCTTGAAATACAGCGGTGATGGTTCCATCCTCATTTTGGCGGGCAACTGCATCGGTGGGATTGCCTGTCGAGCGAATTTTCGCTTGTACAGAAACCTCCCCTTTTAGTGTATCCGTGATCCCCCAGAGGACCTGAGAAGCAGTGACGATGGTTTGGAACGTCTCCTCTACAAAGCCTACCACAACTTCATTGGTCTGAGGATTAAGGGAGAGCACATAAAGAGGTCGTTCTGCAGCCAACCCCAATCCTTTTCGTTGTCCAATGGTGTAATGCCAGATTCCATCATGCTTGCCCAGGATATTCCCTTTCCGGTCAACGATATTGCCTTCTTGGTTTGTCACATTCAAGAGATCAGTGTAATCACCACCATAGAAATCTTGGCTTTCGTCCTGATAAACGTCATGGAAACCCTGCTGTACATCGATCTGCCGTACTTCCTCTTTCGTCATGTCCCCAAGAGGAAAGATGATTGAAGAAAGCTGACTTTGAGTGAGTCGATAGAGAAAATAGGATTGGTCTTTCTTCAGGTCCCGTGAACGGGCGAGGCCGTATCTTCCGTTTCTTTCTACAATCCTGGCATAATGTCCTGTTGCGAATTTATCGAATTGAAGGCCTTTCTCCCGTGCATATTCAACCATGGCTCCAAATTTGACCTTGGCGTTGCACCAGATACATGGGTTTGGAGTCCTCCCATTCATATATTCATCCTTGAAGTTCTTCAAAACCACGGTTTCATATAAATCGCTGAGATCGAGTACCTGATAATCGATCCCAATCTTATCACAAATGATTTTGGTCTTCTTGATATCTTCAGCTTTTTCAGGGGCATAACAACTGTTGGTGTGCTTCGGGGCAGGAAGATCAGTTCTTCCGTTCCAGACCGTCATGGTTACACCAACAACGTCGTGTCCCTGTTGTTTGAGCAAGTAGGCTGCAACCGAAGAGTCGATTCCCCCGCTCATGCCAACCAGTACTTTCATGGTACCTCCAAAAAAAAGTTTCAATCGTCATAGTATACAAGAACCGCCTTGGAATTCCAAGGCGGTTCAAACAAGCGAGAGCGACGGGACTCGAACCCGCGATCTACGGCGTGACAGGCCGTCGCGATAACCAGCTTCGCTACGCCCTCGTAGCAAGTAGGAAGCTACACTATAGGAAAACTTTTGTCAACATCCTTAAAAAATATTTCTGATTTTTTCAGAAAATCAACGCATTGCAAATTCATGCTCGGCAACTAAAAAAGAACCTTCTTGGATTTCCAAGAAGGTTCAAAAAGCGAGAGCGACGGGACTCGAACCCGCGATCTACGGCGTGACAGGCCGTCGCGATAACCAGCTTCGCTACGCCCTCGTAGCTAGTAGGAAACTACACTATAGAAACAGTTTTGTCAACAGTCATATTGAAAGAGAATTGATTACACCACCCTTTTTCCAATCTAGAAAACAAGAATTACCTATATGACAAAGATACGTAAAAAACCCTAAAGCAAATAATTAACCTAACACGGAAAAGGATATACATCTGTTACAATCTATTTTTAGTCCACTTTGGAATTCTATTCGATTTCGCAGGATGAAGGATTTGAAAAATGGCCTTAACCCCTGATAGTTTGATTTTCAATCAAGACGGTCAGGAAAAAGCGGTATACAACAAGAGAGACTCCAGTCAAGGGGCGCATTTCTGGCAGAATGTGCTAAATGGTGTAAAAAGACAGCAACCGACCGTGAGTTGAGAGGAATCCTGTTCGAGTCCGCGCTCTGTTGAAATCCATTGCTTGTTGCCAGATAACCATCTCTCCCGTATACTCGTTGATGAGGAATAAAACAATGCAAGAATCCATCATGCTTTTCTTTCAAAACATCGGCAGCCCATTTCTGGACTCAGTGGCAAACCTCGCCTCAGCAGTCGGGGAACAGACGTTTGTCATAGCAGTCATGCTCTATATTCTATGGAATGTCGATAAGAACAAAGGTTTTTCCATCTGTTCTTCACTTCTGTTCTCAGTAACAGCTATGGGGACCTTGAAGGCCATTGTCAGAGCTCCCCGCCCCTTCCAGGTCTTGGAAAGCATAGACGGAAAACGTCTGGCTACTGCCACCGGCTACTCGTTCCCCTCAGGACACACCACTACAGCAGCATCATTTTATTCTTCCTTGGCCATGGCGTTCAAAAAACGCCGGCTGAGCATATTCTGTGCAATCATGATAGTATTGGTAGGTCTCAG
>JAQVVB010000086.1 GCA_028699215.1 Sphaerochaeta sp.
TAGGGCCTATCGAAGAAACAGGACCGTTTGCAATTTCAACAGAACTGGTTTTTTCTTCTCAAGAAAAACACCTTGTGCAAATCTTGAGCGCATCGGGAAAACATGCAGAAGCGCTTGAAAAAGAATTGGAAACTTCCCTGTTTGAACAGCTTTTTTACGACGGTCTGATTCTGTTTCCTCCCCATCCATCAACCTATTTGGAATATGCATATGGTCAAGGATATACAACCTCGCTTGAAGAGACCAAAATCCAGAAAGGGGATGTGTTTTCTGTGGTTACCGCACAAGGTGATCAGGTAGGAACGCTGGTGGCCCATGATGTGCTTGCCTTGGAAAAACCCGTGGTTTTGTTTGCCCAGATAGGAGGAAAACAACTGATTCCCGGACTTGAAATTTCTGAAAAACAAGGAAATCAAGCTTCTGTTTCTTTTTCGCTTGGAAGAGATCTCACCTTGGGCTTTGAAGGTGCATATACCCAAGATATCGGACTGTATCCCTTTTTATTGACATTGAATGCTGGAACCTCGTTTTCATCGGGAACGTTCAGGGATGTCCGTGCAGGCGCAGGCTTGGAAGTACGTCTTCCCCTTTCCTTGCTTTTTGGTACTCGCCATGGTTTTTGGAGGAACAGTTCTGTAGGGGTGACCAGCCGAGTTGGCATGGGTGTCGCACTCTCCTCTTTTGATCTTGTTTTTGGAAGTGATACGTTTCTTTCGTATCGATACCAACTGGGCAGTTGGAGTTTGCAATTGAACGGAGGAAACAAATACTGGGTCTCCTCAACGGCAAATCATGCATCAGGTCTTTTCCTTGCTTTGACAACAGCGTACACTTATTAGGAATGAAAACAATGAAAAGAATACTGCACATTGCCAAACCGGCCTTTTCTCTTCTCCTTGTGATGTTTACTTTTTTGCTATTGTCTTCCTGTACATCTTTCTCCAATCTGGTGCGTTCACAGGTGGAAGGCATTCCTTCTTGGGTCTACACCCCGAATGTGAGAAGCAATCAGACGGCATTTGTAGGAAAGGGAAGTGCTACCTTGGCCTTCAATTCCAGGTTGATTGCGTATGAAGATATACTGAGTCAGATTTCCTCGTATGTTGGAGAGAATGTACGGGACACCTATTATAGGGAACTGACGACAACCGATGCCATACAGGATTTGAATCTCACCATTACCAATGAACACATCAAAGAAGACCCTCGTTCTCCTGTAGAGACGTTTCTTCTCGCATCCTCTGACACCGCCAAGTTGGATTCCAAACGGAGCAGTGTCCTCAATGCAATATTGGAACGTGACAAGACCATTACTGATCTACTCGCTCAAGCAGATAGTGCTTATCGGGCAAACGATGACGGCAAAGCCATCAATCTCTATCTGGAAGCAGCCCTGATATCCTCAGAAGGCCCTGTTTCAGCTCGAAAGCATGAAGTGGAAAATCTTTTGGAGAAAGCAACTTCTTTTATTTCTTCCTTACGGTTTTCTCTTTTCAAACCCAATGACACCAATGCAACCACCACCGTCTACCTTCGAAGAAGAAGTCGGCTGTTATCTCCGAAAGTACTCAATGCCCCCATCATCGCTCAGTTTGAAGCAAGGAACAGTTTGGGCAGGACATATACCGATTCACTTTTTTTCAATACATCAAACAAAGGTTTCATTGATTTTATACCGTACAACCAAGGGCTGGTGAGTTCTGGCTCCATCGTCTTTACAGTGGATTTCTCTGCAAGTATGGAAAAACTGGAAGCTGCATTGCCTTTTGAACAGGTGAGGGCATTAAAAGAAGCCATTGAACTTTGTATGATTAGTTTTCCTTACACCTTGGTGTCACCCTATAAAAATGCAGTCTTGGTTGCCGATATTCATGAATATGACACGATGGGATCGTTGCTTCCTACAAAAAATGCCCTTCCTTCCCTCATTGACGAATACGCAATGGATTCCCTTACGGTAAGACCCATCACTCTCATCAGTGAGGATCCAGAAGATATGTTCGTTGAACTTGCGCAGAAGACCTTGAATCCTTCCTTGTTGATTGTCGGAAGAGTCGGTGTGGTTAAGCAGGTAAACATCGGTGACAAATTCACCGTGGTGGTCTCAGGTTCGGTGCAACTGTGGGATCCTAAGCAGGAAAGTATCATCACCGACACCAAAGAAGTAGAAGCAGTAGCATTCGCTTCTACGCTAGCTGAAGCCCAACAAGAGGCCTTTGTCCGCTTCGGCATGATTGCCGCAGCGCTCTCGTTCCCGTATCTGTACTAACGACGATACTGCGCTATGAGCTCCAAAAAAGCTCCCGGATTATTGCTGATGATTCCATCAACGCCTAAATCCAGGGCTCGCTTGGCTTCTTTTTCATCATCAACAGTCCATGTACAAAGAGGATATCCCTTGTGTGTCTTGAATTTTCTGACACGCTTTTCGTCTACTTGGTCAAGTGGCGGTTTGAGATATGAGCATCTGGCGATATGACGTCCCCAACCATGATGAAAGATTTTTGGAATGCTTGGTCCTTCATCATAGATTACCGAGGTGGGAAGGGCTTGTTTGCTCAATGCATTGAATCGTCTGATGGAGAATGGGTTGAATGAACTGATCATGCACTGTTTTTCCAAGCCGAAAGCTTGGATGGTCTCCCAGGTTTTCTTTTCCAATCCGCGGTTTTTCAAGTCATCGGCTTTCAACTCGATGTCATAGTAGAGCTTATCGGAACAGGCGTGAAAAAGATCGCTGAGCAAAGGGACCGTTTCACCTTCTCCCACATCTATTGTCTTGAGCTCCTCATAGCTGAGGTCTGCGACCAAGAGGTCTTTCCCGCTTACCCGCTTGAGATTGAAGTCGTGGATGATCACCAACTCACCTGTCTTGCAGAGCTGGGCATCCAGTTCGACACCCGGAATCTGGTGTTCCATGCAGTAGATGAAAGAGCTCAGAGTGTTTTCACTCTTCAAGGATGAATAGCCTCGGTGCCCAAAAAGCAGAGGTGTTTCAAACGGAAAAATCATGCATCGACTCCTTCGCTGTTCTTTTTCAGCAAGGCGATTTCTTCAGCCCAAAGAGAACTGTCAACCGTTTCCAAAATAAGGGGAATTGCGTGGAACCTTCGGTCTTTCGCAATCCGTATGAACGCTTCAATGCCGATTGAACCCTTGCCTAAGCTTTCATGTCTGTCCAAATGACTGTTAAGTGTACTTTTTGCATCGTTGAGATGCATGCCCTGTAGATAGTTGAAACCTACGATTCTTTCAAACTTTTGCATGGTGTTTTCAAAGGCTTCTTCGCTTCTAAGGTCATATCCCGCAGCAAAAATATGGCAGGTGTCGATACAGACGCCCAGACGGTTCCGCTGTTTGCTGAACTGAAGGATCATATCCAACTCTTCAAATGAAGACCCCACATTGCTGCCTTGTCCTGCCGTGGTTTCAATGACAGGCATCACCCCTTCAACACGATCCATTGCTTCATCCAAGGATTGAGAAACAAGGCGCAGACAACTCTCTCTGTCTGTTTTGTTGACATGGGCTCCAGGATGAAAGTTCAGTTTATCGAGTCCCAGCAAGGAGACCCGTTGCATTTCATCAACGAAGGCTTCCAGACTTTGCCTGCGTTTTTGCTCATCAGGGTTGCCTAGATTGATCAGATAACTGTCATGGGGGAGGATTTGGGCCTTGGTGAATCCTAATGATGCACAGGCTTTTTTGAATTGATGCGCTTGTTCCTCGGTGATGGGCTTGCTTGCCCACTGCCGTTGGTTTTTAGTGAACAGTGCAAAGGCCGTTGCTCCTAGGCTGTGCGCCTGCAAGGGTGCATGTTCCAATGAACCTTGGATGCTGGTATGAGGTCCTATATATAGCATATAGCAAAAGGTAGTCACAGACCTGAGGGTTGTCAATCACCTTGACTCATGGTAGTGTTGCTTCTTGCAGAGGAGCAACATACATGATGGACGAAAGGACATGGGCCGTAGGAGACGAGTGCAATGGTTTTCAGTTAGTGGAAATCACACCTCTTGAAGATTATAAGGCCTACGGATATCTGTTTCGGCATATTGCCACAAACATGGAAGTGTATCAGATGGTGAATGACGATACAGAGCTGTTTTTCAGCTATGTATTCAGAACGCTCCCCAACAACGATTGCGGGATTCCCCACATTCTTGAGCACAGTGTGCTCGCAGGATCAAAGAAATATCCCGTTCGTGATCCGTTCATGACCTTGCTCAAGGGCAGTACGAACACCTACATGAACGCCATGACCTATCCTGATAAAACGCTCTATCCAGCTGCAAGTCCCCTGAAGAAGGACTTTGACAATCTGTTTTGCGTGTACACCGATGCGGTGTTTGCCCCTTTGCTTCGCGAGGAGACCTTCCAGCAAGAAGGGGTGCGCATGGTCTATGATGGGGAAAAAGCCCATTTTGAAGGGGTTGTTTTCAATGAGATGCTTGGTGATGGTGCCGACCATGACAGCATTGTAGGTAGATCGAGCGTTCGGACTCTTTTTCCCGATACCTCATATGCTTTTGAATCAGGAGGAGATCCTGAACAGATCATTCAGTTGAATTACCAGCAGTTCCTTGCCTTCTACAGCAAGTTCTACCATCCATCCAACTGCAAGCTTTTTTTGTATGGAGCAATGGAAATTGGAGCTAAGCTGGAGATGTTGGACAATGAATACCTTCGAACCTATGGTTCGGTGAGCGTAAACAGCCTCCCCCCTCTCTCCTCTCCCTGGAAAGCTCCCAGAAAAATCTCTTTTACCAGTCCCATGGAAGAAGGAGAAGGGGAGAACGGCTCTTCGGTGGTGCTTTCCTGGGCAACCAGCAAGGTTGATGATCCTCTGGAAGTGATAACTCTCTCTACCTTGGTGGATATCCTGTTGGGGAATCCTGGGTCTCCTTTGTATAAGGCGCTTCTTGATGCTCAGCTTGGACAAGATATTTCACCTGAAAGCGGCATGAGTGCTGATTTCAGGGAAATGCCGTTCATCGTAGGCTTCAAGGGTATTGATCCTTCGAAAGCTGAGGTTGCAGAAACGGTAATCCTTCAAGAGATCAAGAAAATTGTCAAAGGAGGCATCGATAAAGAGGTCATCGATTCCTGCATGAAACGTTCCCGATTCAAGTTGCAGGAAATCCCTGGAGGCATCCCCAACGGATTCAGAGCTCTCAATAGGGCTATACGAGGTTGGTTGTTGGACCACTCGCCCTCTTTGACCATCAAGACCCGCCAACCCTTATCGGCTCTTGAGACTGCCTTGGAAGAAAATCCACGCTATTTCGAAGATTGGATGCAGAAGCATTTGTTGGACAACCCCCATCGTTGTCTGGTTACCGTCATTCCAGACAGTGAACACCAGAAACGACAGAATGCTGCCATTGAGAAATATGCCCAAATGCAAATCGATGCCTTGGGAAAGAAAGAACTGAAATCTCTTACTGAAGAGAATGAGCACTTCATGCAGTTTGAGCAGGAGGGTGATACGCAAGAGGATCTTGCCAAAGTTCCCTATCTGAAGCTTGAAGACCTTCCGTCAACCATCAATCCCAACACCCACGAGTATCTGCTGTGCGGGGGAAGGGATCTCTTTTTGCGACCTTTGTTCTGCAATGGCATTGTCTATGCAGATTTTGCAGTGCAGTTGGAAGATCTCAATGAACGGGAACTCATCATTCTCCCTCTGTACATCCGCCTGTTGCAGATGACCGGTATTGGCAAGATGAGCTATCCTCAGGTTGCCAATCGCCTTAAATACCTAACCGGTGATACCAATATCTTTTTGGAGATGGGCTCTACATTTGAGGAACATGACCGGATGCTTATGGTTTGCAGGGCCAAGATGTTCTCTGAGGATTTCACTGAAGCCCTTTCATTCATTGGGACTCTGCTTAGAGAAGCCAATGTCTGGGATGTAGAGCGGCTTAAGGCAGCATATTTGAATCTCAAGACAGATTATATCGATAATGTCACGTATTCTGCCCATGGGTTTGCCTCTCTTTGTGCTGCTTCGGTTTTCAGCAACGTGCAGTATGAAGGTGAACAGCTCTCTGGTCTGCATCAATGGTTCTTCCTTGATACGATCAAGGATGATCAATTGCCGCAGCTTGCCGAGGAATTTGTTGCCTTGCAGAAGAAGCTGTCCAACCGCAACCGTTTGATTCTTCATTTGACATGTGATGAAAACCTCACAACTTCCTTGTTCACGGAGTATGAACAGTTCGTACTGCAGTTCCCTGATGGAGAACAGATTTCTCCACGTATTCGAAGCTATGAGCCTGTGAGTAAAGGAGAAATCCATGCAGTCGAGCTGTATCGTCTTCCTTCAACGGTCAGTTATACTGCCTATGTGATCAGGAGCAGTGAACGAGGGTCCATCAACCAAGCCGCACAGGTTTTGCTCGGTCAGATTCTTACCGGCAACGACCTTTGGGAAGTGATACGCGGCCAAGGGGGAGCGTATGGAGTTTCCGCCCATGCCGATGTCATGGAACAGTTGTTCATTTTCAGTTCATATCGTGATCCCCGTATAGCAGGAACCTTTGCAGACTTCAAGAAGTGCCTTGAAATCTATTCTACTAGGGATATCGATGCCAAACATATTGAGAATGCCTTGATTTCCATCATAGGTTCTGATTTACGACCTCTCTCTCCCGCTCAGGATTCCATCTTGGCATTTCGCCGATTGCTCTACAAGATTACCGATGAGTATAGGATGATGCGTCGTCAGCAGATGCTGAAGATGGACAGTGCATCCCTCAATGCCGGGGCAAAGGCTCTACTAGAGCTGGGAAAGAGTGAAGAGTCATTTGTTGTCCTTAGTGGCGGCCAGCTTTTGGAGAGTGAAAAAGCAAAGAATCCTATGCTTGATCGTCCTTCTGTACGGTTGAACCTATAGTCCTCTCGCCCCAGATTTTCGCCAGTGAGTTGAGTTCCTTAGGGTCTTTGAGCTTAAGGACTACGCACTGGCGAATACTCGCTTCACTTTTGGCAATATCTTCTGCTAGTGCCTTGCAGGTGGGGGGCCCGCAAAGTCCACAATCAATCAAGGGAAGGACTGAGAGGATTTGCTGGACCTTTTCCAATTTGTGCAGTGCTTTTGCCCTGTCGAGATCCAGTTTCAGTATTTCTTTAGGCTGGGGCGTCTCAAGGTAGAGGTTTTCCATTAGTATGTCTTTTTGCTTGTCGATACGTTTGATCAAGTATTCAGGCAACTGGCTGGGAAGACTCTTTGACCAGTGACGTAGTCTTTCTGTTGCCAAAAATCGGTTTCGTACCGTCAGTATTCCTCCAGGGCAACCCTCCGCACAGGCGTCGAGCTCTAAAAAATCCAGATTGTTCTCCTCTTCCTGCTCAAGTTGCTCAAGAAACTCTATGACATTATGCATCTCATCGACGCTAAGGGTTCTTCCTGTTTTATTACTGCTTTGCCCCTTCACCAGACTCCATTGGCTTGCTTTTGCGGTGCAGAGCGGAAAAAAGAAGGTGGTCGTATTGTCGTCTTCATAGGACTTTTTGTTTTTCGTCAACATGGTCCTGATCTTATTGTAAGCAGTATCGAAGTTGATGACACCTTGAAAGAGATTGTTGTCCTCAGATCCCAGGGTTTTGATCTGGGCAATTTTTGCTGCACATGGTGTCAGATAGTATATCCCGATTGAATCGCATGCTTCTGCAAGTTCAGATCGGGCAAAAAGTGCAGTGATTTGGGCTGGAGGTCGGATTCTGCTCATGTTTTCAAGCAAGACAGGGTACCTGATCTGTATCAGGCGTTGGACAGCGGGACAATAGTTGCTGATCAACATCGATGTATGATTTGGTTCATCTACGTGAAGATGGTTCAGAATATCTACACCGGTTTCTGCCAGATAGAGATGGGTGAAGCCCAGGTCATAGAGAGCACGACAAATCTGCGATTCAGTGAAGGTATCAGAAAATTGGGCAAAAAAGACCGCGGGAATGATTGCCACCCTATACGTATAGGCTTGCAACTGTTCAAACGTATCTTGTTCGATTTCTATGGCATGGTTGGGACAGACCGCCATGCACTGACCGCAATCGATGCAACGTTCACTGAAGATCCTCGCTTTTCCACCAAAGATGCGGATGGCTTGGGTAGGACATCGTTTCATGCAATGGGTACACCCCTTGCAGAGGTCATCAAGCACATGGAGTGAGTGGTGGAAGGGGATGTCGTTCATTACTTTTCTCCTAGCGTGAAGCGCATGGAGATGTGGGTGTGGTCTCCTGCCTTGGTGTAGATGTCCAGGTTATCACAACTTTTCCTGATGTTCGGTAGCCCCATACCTGCTCCATATCCCATTTCCCGAACTTCATCGGTTGCTGTGGACCAACCCTCGGTCATTGCCAGTTCCAAATTATCGATACCAGGGCCGGTGTCGATGACTTGAACGGTAATTTCGTTTTCCTCGAAGTCGCAAACAATCTTTCCACCGTAGGAGTGGGCTATTACATTTACTTCTGCTTCAAACACGGCAACGATGATCTGCTTGATTTTCAGCGGAGGTATGTTGAGCTGCTTCAGTATGCGTTTGATTTCACTTGAAGCAGCCCCTGCCACTGAGAAATCCTGCGAAGGCACGGAGAATTCTTGATGCATCTCAATATACCGGTTTCAATCCTTTTGCAAACAGCAAGCCGCTTGCTTTGAAGAGAGAGTAAGGGGTGGAGGCCAATGCGATGTTCAGTTCCTTTGCCATATCGATCATGCTCTGGCTGGGCTTCTTGTTCCTGACCAGCAGGATGTTGCTGATATCACTCATTTCAGCTGTGCGGATGGCTTGATTGTTCGACAGTCCTGTTATCAGAAGGATGTCATCTTCCAAAATGGTGAGGACATCGCTCATCAAGTCACTGGCGAACCCTCTTTTTATTTCATCCTCGAGGTGGGATTCCCCCCAAACGAGCTGTCCATCAACACCTTCAATTATATCTTTCAGTTTCATGTGGAGCATTATACCATGGAGAAGCGGTAATCGATAGGAAAAACTCGTTCTTTGCCCCTTCGTCATCTCTTTTTTGTCCTGATTTTTACCTTTCAAAAATACTATCAAGAAGCTATACTGGCGATACAAGGAGGCTTTGTGTGAAGTATATTGGAGCTTTGGACCAAGGGACGACGAGTACCCG
>JAQVVB010000087.1 GCA_028699215.1 Sphaerochaeta sp.
GAGCTGTACGTTTGCAGGTTCCTTCACCACCAATCTGGTGAAGGCAGCTCCGGTTCTCTGGGACCAGATGCTGGAGAAGGAGTTTGATTCTGTGGTAGACTTGGTTGTAAATAGTGGGAATGCAAACGCCTGTACAGGAAAGAGAGGGATTGAAGATACCCGCCTGATGGCTGAAATAACAGCGCAGGCAATATCTCCTTTAGGATATCCAGCCAGGAAGGAACAGGTTTTAGTCTGTTCCACCGGTGTCATCGGCGTTCCTCTTCCCATGGAAACCGTCGAGAAGGGTATTCTCTGGTGCACTGAAAACCTGAGAGACGATATCGAGGCAGGTTCAGACGCAGCTCAGGCCATTTGTACTACCGACACGTTTCCCAAAGAGATAGCTGTAGAAGTCGAAATAGGTGAAACGATGGTCCGTATCGGTGGTATGGCCAAGGGTTCGGGTATGATACACCCGAATATGGCTACCATGCTGAGTTTCATTACCACCGATGCACAGATTGGAAAAGCGACGTTGCAGAGCTTGCTGAAAGAGAGTGTAGTCGATAGTTACAATATGATCAGCGTCGATGGGGATACTTCTACCAACGACACCGTTCTGGTGCTGGCCAATGGAATGAGCGACTGCCCATTCATTGATGAACAGAGTCCTTACTTTGAAACCTTCAAGGAAGCTTTCATGTTCGTTCATACCCATCTTGCCAAAGCGATCGTACGCGATGGAGAGGGAGCAGGGAAGTTCATTGAAGTGACGGTTGAAGGAGCCAAGGACAAGGCGACGGCACAGAATCTTGCCCGTTCTGTGGTTTCCAGCAACTTGGTGAAAGCTGCCTTTTTTGGGAGTGATGCCAACTGGGGAAGAATCTTGTGTGCGATGGGCTATAGCGGCAGTGAATTCGATCCAGATGCGGTCAACCTCTCCTTCAGTTCAGCAAAGGGCACCATAGACGTGGTGAAGGACGGACAACCCATTGCATTTGATGAAACAAAAGCCAAGACCATCCTTCTGGAAAAAGAGGTTTCGGTGTATGCCGAAGTGGGAAGCGGAACAGGAACAGGTACTGCCTGGGGTTGTGACCTTTCCTATGAATATGTCAGGATCAATGGAGACTATAGAAGCTGATGATACATACCATGGAAACTGAAATCCTCAAAGCAGAGGTACTCATAGAAGCAATACCTTTCATCAGGCGTTTCGCCGGCAGTATTGTCGTCGTCAAGTATGGTGGTTCGGCCATGATCGATGAAAGTCTGAGAAAATCCGTCGTCCAGGACATCGCCATGATGAAGTACATCGGGTTGAAACCGGTAGTGGTGCATGGAGGAGGTAAAGAGATCACCTCCATGCTCGACCGCTTGGGAAAGAAGACCGAGTTTCTCGATGGTCTGAGGGTTACCGACAAGGAAACGGCCAAGGTCGCTGAGATGGTGCTGTCAGGTTCAATCGGAAAGGATTTGGTTGAGGATCTGCAGTCGATCGGGATTCCTTCAGTGGGAATCAGCGGCAAGGATGGCAGGACCCTGCTTTGCAGCAAGAAACTCGATGAGAAGGGAAGGGACCTTGGGTATGTGGGCCAGATAGAAAAAGTCGACAACACCCTGCTGGAAACACTCATTGCCAATGGGTTCGTACCGGTGGTTTCCCCTGTCGGTGTCGACCTGCAGAGTCAGACCTACAATGTGAATGCAGATTATGCCGCCAGTGCGATAGCGGGTTCACTCAGTGCCCAAAAGTTGATTTTCCTCACCGATGTAGAAGGTATCCTCAAGGACAAGAACGACGCTGCTTCCATTCTGCGCTATCTGACTGAAGAGCAGGCGGTATCGTTGATTGCCGATGGGACGATCAATGGGGGAATGATTCCCAAGGTACAGTGCTGCCTTGATGCCCTGGAGAAGGGTGTCAAGAGTGTGCACGTTTTGGACGGCAGGGTTCCTCATGCAATCCTGCTCGAAATCTTTACCAACAAGGGTGTGGGCACCATGGTCACCAAGGGAGATATGTAAATGGATATGCAGGAAAGTTTGTTGCAAGGTAAGCAGTATCTGCTCGATACCTATAGTCAGGTTCCGGTGGTTTTCACCCGAGGAAAGGGATGCATTCTGAGTGACATCGAAGGAAACGACTATCTTGATTTCGTCGGAGGCATTGCGGTCAATGCTTTGGGATATGGTGATCCTGGTTTGATGAAAGCCCTTTCTGATGTCCTGGAAAGTGGACTTCTGCACTGTTCCAATCTGTATTTCAATGAACAGGCTATCAAAGCTGCAAAAGGAATTTGCGCCCTTGCAGAGATGGATCGGGTGTTTTTCTGCAACAGTGGAGCCGAGGCCAACGAAGCCGCACTCAAGCTTGCAAGAAAATTCGGACACCAACGTTCTCCATCCAGAACCGGTATCATCACGATGGTCCACTCTTTTCATGGACGTACCTATGGAGCGATCACTGCAACAGGGCAGGATAAATACCATGTGAATTTCGATCCGCTTCCCCAGGGGTTCAGCTATGCACTGTTCAACGATTTGGAGAGTGTGAAGGCATTGGTGAATGAAAATACCTGTGCCATCATGGTTGAGCCCATACAAGGTGAAGGTGGTATCATTCCAGCAGACCAAGAGTTTCTCCAAGGAGTGAAGGCTCTGTGTGAAGAACATGACCTGCTCTTGATCTTTGATGAAGTGCAGTGTGGAATGGGACGCAGCGGCAAACCGTTTGCCTACCAGACCTACGCTGTGAAACCCGATATCCTCACCTTGGCCAAGGCGTTGTCAGGCGGGGTGCCTGCAGGAGCCATGCTGACTCAAGGCAAAGCCAATCATGTCTTTACTCCCGGAGACCATGCAGCAACCTTTGGCGGCAACGCCCTTGCGATGGCTGGGTTGAATGAGATGGTGTCCAGGCTGGGCACGACCTCTTTATGCAAGCATGTGGAGGATATGGGTGAATACCTACGTTCAAAGCTGGAAGGCCTGGTGAAAACCTATCCGACGTTGTGTACCTCTGTCCGGGGAAAAGGCCTGATCAATGGATTGGTTCTGACAGTCCCTCCCCGCAAGGTGGTCGATGCTTGTTTTAAGCAGAATCTTTTAGTGGCCAGTGCCGGGTATGATGTTTTGCGCTTTGTTCCTCCCTTGATCGTATCCGAACAAGAGATAGACAAAGCCCTTGTAATCCTCGACAAGGCACTTGCATCTTTGCTCTGAAGCCTATACTATCCTTCCAAGAACAAAGACGTTCCTCCCCTAGGGAAGGCGCGTCTTTTTTTGTATCTGGAGGTACCGATTATGTGTGGATTTGTAGGTATGTTTGACATTACGTGTGAAAGCGCTCTTTTGCGCTCACAGGTGCTGGACATGTCACGGAAGATCCGTCATAGAGGCCCGGACTGGTCCGGCGTCTTTATGGGATCAGATGCGATCATCAGCCACGAGAGGCTTGCGATCGTCGACCCGCTTTCTGGAGGACAACCGCTTTACAGCAAAGATGGTAATCTGGTGCTCGCCGTCAACGGAGAAATCTACAATCATCAGGAAATCCGTGCCAGATACGAAGGAAAATATGAGTTCCAGACGCAGAGTGACTGTGAGGTCATTCTGGCGCTCTATCAGGATATGGGAACAGCTTTTCTTGAAGAACTGAATGGTATTTTTGCGTTTGCCTTGTATGACAAGGTGAAGGATGTCTATATGATCGCTCGCGATCACATCGGCATCATTCCTCTCTATCAAGGATGGGATGGCCATGGTCGGTATTATGTAGCCAGTGAGTTGAAAGCCCTTGAAGGTGTCTGTTCTACGGTCGAACTGTTTCTGCCAGGTCAGTATTACTATAGTCCTGACAAGAAATGCACCACTTGGTACAGCCGCTCTTGGACCAGTTTTGATGTAGTCAAGGACAACGGAGGCACTGTAGAAGAGGTAAGACTCGCATTGGAAGCTGCCGTCAAGCGCCAACTAATGAGTGACGTTCCGTATGGGGTATTGCTTTCAGGTGGTCTCGATAGTTCCATCATTGCAGCAATTACTGCCAAGTATGCTCAGAAACGGGTGGAATCAGGAGACCAAGAGGTAGCCTGGTGGCCTCGTTTGCACTCCTTTGCCATCGGTCTGGAGGGGTCTCCTGATCTCAAGGCTGCAAGGATTGCCGCTGACTATATCGGAACCGTACATCATGAAGTGCATTTCACCATTCAAGAGGCTTTGGATGTAGTCAGTGATGTAATCTATCATTTGGAGACGAGCGACATCACCACCGTACGGGCAGCGACCCCCATGTTCTTATTGGGTCGGGTGATCAAATCGATGGGCATCAAGATGGTGCTTTCCGGTGAGGGTAGTGATGAACTCTTTGGAGGGTATCTCTACTTCCATAAAGCACCCGATGCACGAGAGTTTCATGAAGAGACGGTGCGTAAGTTGAGCAAGCTTCATCTTTACGACTGCCTGCGTGCAAACAAGTCCCTTGCTGCCTGGGGTGTTGAAGGACGCGTTCCTTTCTTGGACAAGGAATTCATCGATGTTGCCATGAATCTAAACCCAACATTGAAGATGTCTCCCCTTGTGGATGGAAAGCCCCGCATTGAGAAGTGGATTCTCAGAGAAGCTTTCAAGGAGTATTTGCCACCTGAAATTTGTTGGAGACAGAAAGAGCAGTTCAGTGATGGTGTCGGCTACAACTGGATCGATACCTTGAAAAAGATGACCAGTGAATTGGTGAGCGACGAGCAGTTTGCCTCAGCTTCCAAGCGCTTTGCAATCAACACTCCTGCTACAAAAGAAGAGTATTACTACCGGTCGATTTTTGCCGGCCATTTCCCCAGTGAGAGTGCTGCCCGATGTGTTCCCCGTGAGGATTCTGTGGCCTGTTCCACCGCCAAGGCTTTGGAGTGGGACATAGCTTTCAGGGCGATGAATGAACCCAGTGGCAGAGCAATTTCCGGTGTGCATGATGATGCATACAAGAAGTAATTACCAGAGCATGTCCTAATGTGTGCAACGCCTGCTTCGTACCATAGCAGGCGTTGTCTTATACTAGAGATTCAACAATTTTTCAAACGTCCCGTTCTCGTGAAGAATGAAGAAACCAAGACAGAAAAATACGGTTGGCGTAATGATATGGGCATACTTTTTACGTAGGGAGTCCATGAAACTGATGTGGGAGAAGCGGTACCCAAGGTAACAGAACAGGCTGATCATGAAGGCAAAGACAATAAGGATCAAAGAGAGTTCGCCTCTTTGGAATGTTGCAAAATAGGGGATGTAGATTCCAATGTTGTCTCCTCCTGCTGAAATGGTGACCAACGTCACATTCCAAAACAACACAGATGAGTGCTTTACATCTGCATGCTCTTTCACTTGCTCTTTGTGCCTCGATTCCCAAATTGATCGGAAGGCCAAGGCGATGGGTACGAGGCCCAAAAAGCCGATGATCCAGGTCTGGGGAACCAGCTGAAGAAAGAAGGCTGCAATCAGACTTATGCAAACCAGGGTTGTCACTCCAAGATATTGGGCTGCAAGAATCGATCGGTATCCTCTCTTGTCATCGACATGGGAGAAGAAGAGCATAAGGATGAACAGGTCATCGATGCTGGTGGAAATATAGACTGCAAGAGCAGAGGCTATGGTGGTGAACATAGGGACAATATTCATAGGTTTGGTGGATGAAAGTCAACAGGTATTGACAGAAAGGCAACCTATTCCCTAATATAGGCAATAGGTTACCTTTATAAGGAGGGTACATGACTGAACTTGCAATGAAAGCCTATCTGTTCGGATCGTTGTTCACCTTGTCCAATAGATTGCAGATAGCTGGAGACGCTCTGGATGAGAAGATGACGGTCAAGCAATGGCTCTTGGTCGCTATCTTGTATAAAAGTGAGGAAAAGGAGCTATCCCTCTCTTCTCTTGCCCAACGTATGGGAAGTTCCCGCCAGAATGTGAAGAAGATGGTCTCATTGCTTGCAAAGCAAGGATTTCTTTCCATAACCCAAAAAGCGGATGACAAGCGATACTTGATGATTCGCCCCACTGTGTTGTGTCTCGAGCATTGCAAGGGAAGGGAAGCTGAGGAAGAGAGGTTCATCACCACGCTATTCTCCGATTTCACCAGGGAAGATCTTGAATCGCTTCTTCAGGGTTTTGCATTGCTGTCCAAAAATATTGAGACATTGGAGCATATGTATGCGTCAAAGGAGTAAGGTCGGTATGGTGGTGCTGGGAATTGTCATTGGTGTTTTTGCTTTGATCGTCATGTTCTTCATGCTTCCAGGTTCCAAGACAAAGCGTGAGTTTGAAGAAAAGGCCGAGACCTTGATCGTTCATGCCCAAACGAGTGAAGAGGTGTTCACCCTTGAAGACATTGCGCATCTTCCTTTGCCTGTACAGAGGTTCTTCACATACTGTAATATCATCGGCAAGCCGAAGATGTCCTATATGAGGGCTTCTTTCAAGGATGTCGATTTTTCCTTGGGACGGGGGAAACCGACGATCAAGATCGATTATACCCAGTATAATGGAGTCAAGATTCCCGAGAGGCTTGCCTACATCGATTCCTCTCTCTATGGCATTCCTTTTCAGGGGCTCGATACGTATCTTTTGGGAAAAGGTTCCATGAAAGGGGTGTTGGCGAAGTCTTTCACCCTTTTCGATCAAACAGGTGCGTTCATGGATTCAGCCTGTTTGGTGACCATCCTTGCAGAGTCTCTCTTTATTCCTGCAGTGGCTCTGCAAAGCTATATTAGCTGGGAAGATGTTGACGATACTCATGCCAAGGCAACCATCAGCTATTATGGAATCGAATGCAGCGGGCTTTTTACCTTTTCAAACGAAGGGTTGATGCTCTCCTTCACGACAAACGACCGACGGGCTACGGGTATGGATGGTTCTTCACAGGCTGTTCCTTGGACCGCCATGCTCAGTGATTACTCGCTCAAGAACGGCGTCTTGCTGCCTACTGTATTGCAGGCAGTATGGAACTATAGTGAAGGTGATCTGCTGTATTTCGATGGAAGGAATGTGGAGATTGAGTATTTCAATTGAAATACTCGACGCCCTCTATCCTATGGTGTTTTTCAGGATGCCCAAGCCTTCAATGACAATTTCCACAGTATCGCCATGGTGCATGCCACTGATGCCTCCGGGAGTTCCTGTAAGGATGATGTCTCCAGGGAGCAGGGTCATGACCTTGGAAAGGTAACTGACCAAGAAAGGAACCTTGAAAATAAGATTCTTGGTACTTGATTTCTGCATTGTCTTGCCATTGACCCTGCTCTCGATGGCAAGGTCGGCGGGGTCTACTTCATCGCTGATGAATGGACCGAAGGGACAGAAGGTATCGAAGCTTTTTGCTATCGTCCACTGGCCCTGTTTGGGTTGTAGATCCCTGGCGGTGATGTCGTTGGCGCAGGTGTAGCCGAGGATGTACTCGCTTACCTGGTCGATTTCAATGTTTTTGGCTTTCTTTGCGATGACAATGGCCAGTTCAGCTTCGTAGTCCAGACGTTTGCACTGTATTGGATAGTCCACAACGCCACCATAGGGAAGGGCTGAAGTGGATGGCTTGAGAAACACCACGGGCTCTGTGGGGATGGGGAGTTGGAATTCCTCAGCATGGTCGCGATAGTTCAACCCGATGCACACTGCTTTGGAGTAGTCGCAAGGGGTAAGTATCTTGACGTCATTAAGATCAAGATTTGTATCTGTAATGGTATACTTGGTAAACGGTGTTCCATCCAGAACCTGTATGGTAGTGTCTTGGAGGAGACCGTAGCGTACGGTGTCCTGATAGGAAAAACGTAGGTATTTCATACCACCAGCATATCAAAGAGAAGCAGGAAAGACAATTGACAAACATCTCTTTTGACGGCAACGAAAGAGTATGAAAAGTTATAAGAAATGTCCTTTGGAACGAGAGTGTGGCGGTTGCCAATTGATGGAATACCCCTATCCTGTCCAATTGGAATATAAACAGGACTACGAAGAAGAGATGCTCGATCAGTTTGGTGTGGTAGCTCCTATCATTGGAATGGAAGACCCTACCCATTATAGGAATAAAGTACAGGCTGTATTTGGGCGTGACTATCAGGATAAGGTGATCAGTGGCATTTATCGAGAAGGAACCCACCATATCGTCCCTATACGGGAGTGTCTGGTTGAGGATCCCAAGGCGGATGCAATTCTGGCTACGATACGAACGTTGATGAATCGCTTTGGCATTGACCCGTACGATGAAGATGAGCAGATGGGCTATATTCGTCATGTGCTTGTCAAGACTTCAAATTTTAGTGGTGAGGTCATGGTGGTTTTAGTCTGTGGCCAGTGGCCTGTACCTTCAAAAGCAGATTTTCTCAGCGCTTTGAAGCAAAGGCATCCTGAGATCACCACGTTGGCACTGAACATGAACAATGATCAGACCAGTATGGTTCTCAGTGAAATCCCAGAAAAGATTCTGTATGGAAAGGGGTATATTGAAGAAGAGCTTTGCGGCTTGAAGTTCCGTATTTCTCCCCGTTCGTTTTTCCAGGTGAATCCCACTCAGACAGAGATTCTCTACTCCATTGCCATGCGCATGGCTCAGATCAAAGAGACTGATGAGGTCATCGATGCCTATTGTGGTACTGGAACCATTGCCCTGATTGCAGGTAGTAAGGGTGCCCACCATGTACTGGGTATCGAAAACAACCCTGATGCTGTTGAGGATGCTGTTCAGAATGCTGAGATCAATCATCTCGATAACGTGGATTTCATTTGCAGTGATGCTTCTGCATATTTGAAGCAGATGGCCAAGGATAAGAAGAGTTGTGATGTCTTGTTCCTCGATCCTCCTCGCAGTGGAAGTGATGAACGGTTTCTTGCAGCTGCTCTGAAGATGGCTCCAAGGAAGATCATCTATATCTCCTGTAATCCCAAGACCCTTGAACGGGATTTGCGCTACATGCTCAAATATAGTCCCTACGAGGTACAGGGTATCCAGCCTGTGGATATGTTCCCTCATACCACACACATCGAGACGGTCATTTTGTTAACAAGGATGGAGAAGGCGGATTTTGAGTAGCTTGAAACCAAAACAGGGAAGGCTACATAGCACAAGGTAAGGATAAAGATGGAATAAAGGAACGTACGAACTACAACAT
>JAQVVB010000088.1 GCA_028699215.1 Sphaerochaeta sp.
GAGGGGCGGCCAAAGTGGCAAAGGCCATAGGGCTGAACCTACGTGAAGCCAGCGTCTTGAGACGCTGGTCGGTAGCACACGGCTTATAGCCGTGGAGCAAACCACCCTTTGGAAGGGTGGTTATGATGATACCGAATACATTAGCCTCTGTATTTTCCTGGTTCAATCAAATCAGAGTATGTAGCTTTTGCCTTTTCAATACGGGCGATAGCAGCATCCCACTTATCAAAAATGAATGCAGGACAGTTGCTGTCCATTTTCTTGAAGTACTCCTTGGATCTCTGAAGTTTCTCAATCCATTTTGTACAACGGAAAGTGAACTGGTAGGTGTATTCAGCTTCAGTATAATCGAGATCAAGGTATTTCTTGAAAAGCACCTTCAAATCATTATACAAAGGAATCTTTCCGGTAGGGGTGTCCAAAGCCTCATAGTCACCATGGATTCTTCCCTCTGCCCAATGGACCCAGACTTTTTTTGCAAGTTTATCATTGCAGAATTTGCCTTCTGGTGTCCTAAGGAAGTAGTTGGTTGAATATACCATGGGAGTCTTCTTCACGCTCTTGCCAAAGGCAATGTTGTTCTCTGTATATTTGCCGAGAGGGTAGGATACGAAGTCCATGTTGGCCATAGGACTTGGGTTTCTTACCCCTTCCTTGCCAAGGGTGGCTGAAGTGGTTTCAGATTCAAGCGTACAAGCCTTCAGAAGGATTCCTTCTTCCCAAGATGCAGACTCTTCAACAGGAACACAAGTGTCACTGTCGCGACCACCATAGAGAATTCCTTGTACAGCTACGCCTTCTTTTGCATCGAAGCCGGCTTTGTCAAAGTTTTCAAGGTAATCGAGGCGCATGGTGTAACGGGAATTTCCATGGGCAACAGGAATTTCATTGCCTTTTGCATCTTTCTTTCCTGCATACCAGTCCTTGCCGCTATGATTATCCCCTGTATCAGGAGTATCCAATCCAGAGCCGAGCCAATACGGGTTGTTGTCGGGTCCTCTCAGGACGTTGGAGAAAATCAATTCCTGGTCACGCAACAGGTTGTCGAAAATGACGGGGTCGTCATTCTTGTTGACATCCTTGATGATGCCGAAAATACCTTGCTCAACATTGACGCCTCTGAATTCTCCATTGATGTTTCTGAAATACGCGATGTCGTCACCGACAATCTTTTCTCCAGGAATCATGGCAGTGGAAGTCTTTCCGCAAGCAGAAGGATATGCACCGGCGAAATAGGTGGTACGGTTCTTGTCTTCATTGATGCAACCCATGAGGAACATGTGTTCACACAACCAGCCTTCTTTGCCTGATTTATTGATGGCAAGGCGCATGGAGTGCTTTTTCAACCCGATGGAGTTTCCTGCATACTGGTTGTTCATGGAGTAAACGATATTGTTCTGGGTATCCATATAGATGCGACGTTTGTCGGTGTTCTTTGAGCAGTTCCTCTCATCCAAAGCACCTGCAGAGTGGATGAAACGGAAGAAATCACCCTTGTTCTTCATCTGCTTGAAGTGTGTATATGCTGGTCTGTACAGAATGGTTTCACTGTGGGCAACATACCAAGAATCGGTGAACTGAACGCAAGGAATGGTGAACTCTGAGAAAGCAGGGCCTTCGCAGAAGAACTTGACAACGGCATCCTTGCCTTCCATTGCATCCTTTGCGATGCTCATGATCTCTTCATATCCTTCTTCATATTCGACAGAATTCAATGTCTTCATGCTTTCAAGGTTTTCTTTGTATACCATATATCTGGTATTGATCTTGTCACGAGCTTGATCACCATAGCCGTCCCAGTGAATGGTCTGACCATTTTTGGCAAGCTTGAACTCTTCTTTGAGTTCCAATGCTTTGTCTCTGATGTATTGCTCGTCTTCTGGGCTGTCATCACATACATAGATGCTTTTGGGGTTACAGTGTTCTGCAAACACTCCTACAAAATTGATGACCTTGTCATTTTCCAACGCAGTGAGCTTGGAGAAACTTTCTTTACTCATCTTTTTTTGTAAAACTGCCAATAACTGGGAATTCATATGGTTGCTCCTTGTACATAATCTTTGAATCGATTATTTGTAAAATACTACTCAAAATGCGATTAATCAAGGCGCAAAAGCAATACAATTATATATAATATAGTAAAATAGTAGGAAAAATAAGCATATTAAAGACAAAAAAAACTACTAAATATAACTATAAGTATTATTTAAAAGTCTCTAAGTGCATATGAAACAATGCTAAAAGAAAGGAAAATACTCATATTTAAAAGTGGTGAAATTGATAAGATTGGTTGTTTTCCATTGCAAAACCCCAGAATTTCCTCATACCTGTTGGACGTGTAACTCATTCTTTGTCTACAAATTCAACGCTTTGATGTGGTATAGTATGAAAATCATTACAACCAGCGATGACTCTCTTTCAATTCGAACGGTTTTTTTGGAGGCAGGATGAAAATTTTATCATGTGCAGACATCCATATGGGGAGAATACCCTCTGTTTTGAATAGCACCAACATGACTGGTTCAACAAGCTGGGAAGCAGTGGTGGAAAAAGCAATTTCCCTCCATGTTGAAGTCTTGGTGTTGGCCGGCGATGTGGTGGAACAAGAACAAGCCTGGTTTGAGGCCTATGGCCCTTTGGTACGTGGTTTGGAACAACTAGGGAACGCTGGCATCCAAGTCATCGGCGTAGGGGGAAATCATGATGCAAAGATTTTTCCTCGACTTGCAAATGAAAGCAAGGACATAAAAATACTCGGTCTCGGTGGGGTGTGGGAATACTTCGATTACCAAGAAGTCAGATTTGTTGGTTGGTCCTTTCCAGGCAATCATCATCAAGAAAATCCGTTAGCGGGTTTTGATCCGTCCATGACACTCACCGACAAAGCCTTGTTGGGAATACTTCATTGCGAAGCCAATGCTTCCCCTGTTTACAGCAAGTATGCCCCCGTCTCCGTTCACGATTTTGCAAGAACCAATATTCCTTGGTGGGTGCTTGGACATATTCATAAACCAGGAACCCTTCCTTCAGCAAAGGCCTTGTATTGTGGTTCACCTTATGCCCTGGATAGTAACGAAAAAGGAGTACATGGGGTATGGTTGTTGGAGACCCTTGCAGGATCTCAGTGGAAAACCCCACAGTTCATCCCTATTTGTCCGTATCGATTCGAGACGTGCAGTGTTGATTTGTCAAAGGTCTCCACCGATGAAGAGGTTCAAACCTCACTTACAAAATCACTTCGGGATTTTGGTTCAACATTGGAAGGAGAAGAGGCGGTACTGTGTCATCTGGTATTGGAAGGAACGATTGGCAAACAGGTGAACCTTAAAAGAATTCTCACTCCAGAAAACTTGAGAAATTTTGCGATTCCGCTCAAAGAACACATGCTGTATACGCTTCCTGATTTTGAAGACCACACCGAATTGATGCTCAATCTTGAGGAACTTACCCAAGGAGCAGGTCCTGTCGCTCTGCTTGCCAGAAAACTTCTTGATCCAGCTTGCTTGTCAGATTTGGCAAGCAAGTATCAAAGACTTGATGAAGAGAGTTTCAATGCCTCAGCCTATCATCTATTGAACAATGAACATGTGGAAAACGACTATACCCTCTTGGCGAAAAATGCAGGGAAAAGACTTCTTGCTGCCATGCTTGCAAGCAGTGAAGGGAGTCAACTATGAGCAACAAATTTTGGTTTTCCTCTATGAAGCTTCATAAAAGTCCAGGGTTTTCACAGGGTACATTTCCTCCTGTAGAACAGCTCTCTGAAGGACTGAATATCATATGGGGACCTAATGGAGTGGGAAAGTCAACGCTCTGCCGAGCCCTTCGTTCAATGATTTGGGAAACAGACGGCAAACAAGGGGTAGAGGCTGAAGCCCAAATGGAAGCACCTGAGAGTGCTTGGAACATATCTTTATCTCAAGGAGTGCTCCATCAGATCAGAGTGAGGGATAATCAGGAAATCAACCTCCCCGGAAGAAACGACGAGTTGAGTGAGAGCTACTGGTTTCCTCTTCATGAACTACTCCAAGAAGAAGGAAAGGGAAGCGAAACATTCCTCAACGAGGTAAGGAAACGCATGCAAGGCGGCGTGGATTTGAAAAAAGCGCTTCTGCAAGCACAAGGTGTTCCCGCTTTTTCCAGTTCCCGAAATCGTCTAGCCTACGAACTCAAACAAGCGAAAGACCAATTTGAATCAGTGAAGAAAACTCAATTGGAACAGAGCGAGAGCCTCCAGCAGATGGAGGAGCTGAAGAAAAAATGTGAGCAAGAAGACTCATTGGCTTCTCAGCATGCGACGATGTTGCAAGCCAAACGACTTTGCGAAATCAAAGATCAGATCGACGAACTTAGTATGAAACTCTCCGTTTACCCAAAAGAGATCAACCAGGTGAATGCGATTTCCCTGCAACGTTTCAAAGAGTTGAGTGAGTATGTTGAGCAAGCAGAGAAAGAGCTTGAGGAACTGAACAGGGAGAAACAAAACCTGGAAAATGAATTTGCTGCTTGCAAGATAGATCCTGCACAGTTGGAAAAGCTCGATTTTCCACACATCATACAATCCCACTTTGCTGCATATGAGAAATCAGTACAGCATAGAGAAGATGCCCAAGAAAAATTTGAAGCTGCTTATAAAGCCGTGCAGACGTGGGAAGATGAACATACCTGGTTGCTCTCAGCACCCCCTCAAAATGCTACACTTAAAAGTCATGTTGACACGCTGAATCGGCTTGCCAGCGAGTGTGAACCTCTACGATGTGCTTTTGATGCCCAAACGCGTGTGGTCTATGAGTTAGGAACTCAGGAAACAGTATTGGATGATGAGCAAACCCTTTCAAATATTCGTTTCAAATTGCTTGAATGGATGGAGGCTTTTTCAACACTATCAGGTATATCAAGAACAAAGGAATTCAATAAGAAGGCAATGATTCCCGTACTCCTTGTTTCCTTGGCTTTGGGGGTCTTTGGTTTGTTTGGTTCTTCTTTGTTTTCACTCTCAAGTCTCTTCGTGTTGATTTTTTCCTTCTTGTTTTTCATTCCCAAAGCTTCGCTGAATCCAGAATATACAAACAAAGAACAGGAGTTGAAAAAAAAGCAAGAGGGCATTGAAGAACTCTTGAGAAAATCAGATGAATGCATGCTCTCAGCTTGGACGTATGCTGCATGCAAAGAGTGTCTACAAAGCATCGATCAGAGACTGTTGGAGTTACAGCAGATCAAGAAGCGAAACGCCTTGCGAGTGCAGGCTCAGATGAAACTTGAGGATGCAAGAAAAAAACTTGCAATTTGGAAAGATACTTGGAAAGAAGCTGCACAAGCCTTAGGACTCCTTGGTGAGGGGGCAGTACTTGAAGGTTCTCAGTTTTTTCATTTCTCTCAGCATCTGATCAGATGGAATGAGTTGATACAAGACAAAGAACAAGCTCAAGCATTGCTTGCATCAACTACTGAAGAGGAAGCCTCAAATCAAAAGGACTTGCAGGAATTCCTTTCCAGCACTTCTTCTGATTACCCAACCTTACAAGGAGAGGTCCAATCGTTGGTGGAGCGGTTCAAAAAAGCAATTGAACTGCAGAAAACACTCAGGAAGGTAGCGAATCAGATAGGTGCAAAACAAGCAGCTGAAGAGAAAAGTAAAGTAAACCTCTCAGAGTTTTGGGAAAAGACAGGATTGGAAGCAGGAGATGAGGAAAGGTTAGGACATCTGGTTTCACTTGTACCTTCGTATGAAACTGAACAGAGATCGAAAAAGATATACGAAAAAGAGTATGAACTGGAAGCCAAAAAGGATGAAGCAGCTTTCGCATTGTCCCTAGAACTGACAAAAGAAGCCATAGACAGGGGTCTCGTGCATCTCAAACAAACCTTGGAAGAGATCCAAAAGGCAAAAGAGTCCTTGGCGAGGATGGAAGGGGAGTTTTCTACACTGAACCATGGTACTGCACTTGCGCAGGCACAATTTAGATATGAAGAAGCTCAAGAACAAGTCGAGCAGCTGAGAAAACAAGAAGTTGCTTCAAGGATGGTGTTTGATCTTGCACAAGAGCTACAAGAGGAGAGTGAGACACGTTACCAACCGGAAGTACTCAAACAGGCAAGTACGTGGCTTGAAAAGATAACCAACCATCGATATACCCTCAGTGCAAATGCTTCTGGTTTTTTTGCCCATGATACGATCAAGGCAAAGAACCATACGTTGGATGAACTTTCCAGTGGGACTCGAGTTCAGTTGCTTTTTTCCTTGCGTATGGCTTTCATAGACCTTCAAGAGCGTTCAAGTGGTGTTTCATTGCCTATCTTTCTTGATGAACTGCTTGCAAACAGTGATGATGAACGATCTCTCTCTATCGTACAGGCCATGCATGCCATAGCCAATGATCGTCAGGTGTTTTACTTCACTGCACAAAAAGAAGAAGTGGATAAACTCAAAAGCTGCAGTGAGGGGAGTATCCATGAGGTTTCTTTGCAGGATGTGCAGACAGAATATACATTCACATCCCAACCCTTCAAATATTATACGTATGAGAAACCACACATCCCTGAACCCGTTGAAGATTACAATGAATATGGGAGGATTTGCTCTGTTTCCGGGATTAATGTATGGGAACCGATCGAGAGCCTGCACTCTTATTACCTCTGTACGAGAAGCGAAGAACTCCACTCTTTGTTGTTGAGAGGGTTACCCTATGCTGGACAAGTGAGGGAAGCAGAGCTTGAAGTATATAAAAACCGCATTCGATTATTGAAACTATCGCAAGAGGAAGCGAAAAGAGGTAGATACAGATACCTTACGATACACGATGTATCTGATGCTGGTCTTTTGCTTAATCGTAGTGCTGCGTATTGGAAGAAGATCGAAGAATTTGTGCTTGCAGATAAGGTGACGGGAAATGATTTGCTGCAAGCCATCGACGAGCATCTCATTCCCCGGTTTTCTGATGACAAACGGGAGATCCTCGCAAATTGGTTGTATATGCATGATTTTGCCGGTGACGTACAAGCAAAAAGCAAGGATGCAATCCTTGCTGCCTTGCAGGCTCACGACGAGCACCTTACCGTGATCTCCCCAGAAAGGGTGATTGTGGAGCGTTATCTGGATGGAGTGCTTGAAGATCAGACTTCAAGCACCGCCATGATCGGATAGTGATCGGAAAGCACTGATCCTTTTTTATGATAGTGAGGCGAGGTTGCTATGACGACTCTGATGTTCCCACGGATCATCATCTTGTCGATGGCCTCAACCAGATAGAGTTCTTCACTGAAAAAAGGACAAGGAAAAGTCACAGGAGCAGGGAGTCCAAGAAGTGAAAAGACATCCTCGAACCGTGCCAGTTCATGGAATATTCTGGAAGGATGCACCGGATCATTGAAATCTCCACAGATGACGGCTTTTTTTGATCCAATCAAGCGATCGAGTGCACGAGCGGCCATATGAGCTTCCTGATGGCGATAGGGCATTCCTGTACGCATCTCATCAGCATTCAGCTGATGGGTGAGGTGCATGGTTGCCACTACGAATTCGGTATCATCTTTTGTCTTCAAGACAGCATAAAAGACGCCCCGATGAATTTCCGGCATGGCAAGATCGATACGACCGAGATCAAGTACGGAAAACAGATCCTTCTTGACATAGATGCTGTTTTCACACTTCCATCCAGGGTCTGTACCTTCAATGCGGAGGTAGTCGGGTAAGGCTTCGTCCAAGACAAAAAGCGTTTCTTCACGCACTTCTTGGAAACAATAGATGTCACTTGCATATTCCTGCACAAACGAAATCACACAAGCCTTTCTTTGGTCCCAACACTCTGTGTTCCAAAGATTAAGCGAAACGAGACTGATCCGTTGCATCTTTATTGTTGCTCCTCTCTCAGTATTTCTGGGAATCGTTTTTCTATTTGCTGGTATGATCCTAAGGTCAATACGGTCACCCATGCGATATCAATGTCATAGACTCCATTCATATGGTCTTTCCTGTCGAAATAATCCCATTGGGTGTGGTTGATCTGCTCTGGTTGCCAACCAAGAAATGATGCATCTCTTCCCAGGAGGTTATCTTCAGTAGCTACGAGTTGACGACAGGCATCGATCATCAAGCGGGCTTGGTCTGTATAGAAATCTTGACCGGTTGCCTGAGAAAGTCGAAGGAATTCATACGCGATCGCCATGCCATAGAAATCCAGATGGTGATGGGCTACAGAGACGGACGTCATTCCCGCTGCATGAAAATTCTCTTTTGCCAATGGGCTGTCTTCGCTCAAGAAGCAATCGGTTTGCCATATCCATTGAAGGACGAATTTGGCAGCAAGTTCAGCGCTCTCGAGTTGACGCTTATCATGCTCTAAGTCATACATATCCAAGAAGAAGGAGAGCAGGGCAACCCCAGCTTCCTTGTCACAGGAATCTGCATCCAGTGTGTCTCCATAAAATGAACCGTCATATGCACTTTGGGCATAAAAAACGTATGCTTGGTGCAAGGCTGCATGAATGCCGTTCTTAAGAGGGTCGCTTTCATGCAGACAATTCATCAACATGACGAAGAAGGAACCGATATACGCTCCATTGGTTCCTTTTATGTCACCGGGTTTTCCCTTGGTCGTCCACCATCGCCCGAACGAGCCTCCTGAAAGTTGGTTGTCACAATAGAACCGGGCTACACGGGTTGCAACGCAGATGAATTGAGGGTTTTCCCTGCCAAGGCTCTTCAATTTTGCATACAGCAGTACATAGTGTTTCATGGTTTCCCCATTGCATCTGCTGTTCACCATGTATCTGAATTCATCATGTTCCCCAATACCGAGATAGCCTCCCCAGATGTCTCGCTTCAAATCATAGCAATCGAGAAAGACTCCATCATTCTGTTCTGCCTTGAGAAAGAACAGTCCGATTTTCTCACCCACTACTGCAAGGAGGTTTTGATCGTCATCTAGATCGAACATCTTGGCAAGGTTTCGTCTGGCTTCTTGTAGGCAAGGAAGCGTCGCTTCGTACTTCGTACAGCAGGCAAGTTCATACGCAGCCTGCAAGCTTTTTACCAAAAAGGAAGCTGCTGTAAAGGAATACACCTCTTGCACCTCACCATTACCTTCCCCCATAAGAAGATAGGCGAGTT
>JAQVVB010000089.1 GCA_028699215.1 Sphaerochaeta sp.
ATTCGACCTGTTCGTAGGTTAGGATTGAAAGGACAATGAAAAAATAAGGAGGGCATGTCCATGAAGGAAACCAATATATGCATTATCGGGGGTGGTGGCCGCCTCTGGGCAATTCAGTTCATGAAGGATCTTGCATACAATACCATGACACACGGAACCTTGGTCCTGTATGATATCGATAAACAAGCTGCAAGAAACAATGTCGAGGTAGCTGAGCGTACGTTTCGGATAAACAACAGTGAAGGGCGTTTCAAGGTTGAAGCTCGTGATGAGATTGGTGATGCCCTCACAGGGTGTGATTTGGTGATCATCTCTCTCGAACCCGGTAATACCGAATGTCGGTATGGAGACATCGTACTCCCTGAGGAATATGGAATCTTGGAGTCAGTAGGCGATACCACCGGTCCTGGTGGTCTGATGAGAGCACGACGGGCTCTTCCCATTTTCTTCGATTTGGCAAAACAGATCGAGACCTATTGTCCAAATGCTTGGGTCATCAACTATACCAATCCCATGACACTCTGTACTGCTGCTCTTTTCAAGGCATTCCCCCAGATCAAGGCATTGGGTTGCTGCCATGAGGTGTTTCATACCCAGACATTCCTGGCAAAGAAGGTGGCACAGTGGTTTGATGTCCCTCAGCCTGACAGAAGGGAAATCATGATGGATATCACTGGGGTGAATCATTTCACCTTCGTTACCAAGGCAACATGGAATGGTATTGATCTGATGCCGAGACTTATTGAACTTGCCAAGGACCCTTCAACCTACCAAGACGAAACAGAGATTGCCCAACAGCGGCTGAAAGATGAGAAATGGTTCGACTGTGACCAGTTGATCGCCCTCAGCTTTCTTAGGGACTTTGGTGCTTTGGGAGCAGCTGGAGATAGGCATCTCAGTGAATTTGTTCCATGGTTCCTCACCTCGGATGAACAGCTTTGGAAGTTTGGCGTGATACGGACCCCTTACGCTTGGAGAGCAAGGCAAGCAAAGGAAAAACGAGAAAGGGTTTTCAAGGACGAAGATTTGCAAGCAACACTTTCGGATGAGGAAGGAGTTGACATCATGCGTTCCTTGATGGGCGACCGTACGTTGGTGACCAATATCAATAGAGTCAATGAAGGTCAGATCAGTTATCTTCCAAAAGGCCGTATCGTAGAAAGCAACGGTATCATCACTAACGATTCCATTCGCCCGATTATGGCGAGTGATCCCCCTCTAGGGGTTCAGAACCTTATCCGTCGTGTCAGTGATGTTCAGGAGATGACGCTTGAAGCCATCTATACTCAAGATGATGAATTGTTGTTCACTGCGTTCCTCTCAGACCCCTTGATGAATCTTTCCATCGACAAGGCCAGGGAGTTGTTCAACAAGATGATGAAGGCTTGTGAACTGAAATACTGATATTTTTTTTCAAGCAACAAGGAACCGGCTGGATTTCTGTCGGTTCCTTAATTTTTTCACGTGTATGGAAATTCTTATTGTTTGAACTGGACAGCTTCTGCTACACTCAGGTGATGAACATGAGAGAAAATGCTATGAGTTTCTGTGCTATCGATTTTGAAACAGCCTGCTATCAACGAGCAAGTGCTTGTGCCGTGGGATTGGTCAAGGTGAAGGATGGAGAGATTCTTAAAACCTTCTATTCCTTGATCAAGCCACCACAAGGAATGGACATCCTTCCTTCCTTCACGAGGATCCATGGGATTTCAAAATACGATGTAGTCGACGCGCCCAGCTTTGACAGACTGTGGCCGACTTTGCAGCAATTCATCGGAGATGATTTTCTTGTAGCACACAACAGCAGTTTTGATCGAAGCGTACTCAGGTATTGCCTTGATCATTATGGGATTGAATGTCCAACCCCTCAGTTTGATTGCACCGTGCAATGTGCACGACGCGCATGGCCACATCTGGAAAATCACAGACTCGATACAGTAAGTAGATTTCTGGGAATTGAGCTGACACACCATGAAGCGTTGAGCGATTCAGTTGCGTGTGCAAAGATTTACCTGAGAGCTCATCAGCAATAGGATTCAGACATCATAACTAAAGAAGGAAAAGCTCTTTATCTATGAAGAGGTTTACCAAATCAGGATCAAATTGCGTTCCCGAAAAAAGCTTTATTTCCTCAACAGCAAGTTCTGTAGGTAGGGCAGAACGATAGGCTCTACTGCTGGTCATAGCATCAAAAGCATCAGCTAAGGAGACAATCTTGACATCAAGTGGAATTTCATCTCCCTTCAGTCCATCAGGATACCCCTTGCCATCGATACGTTCGTGGTGACTCCTGATGATGGGACGATAGGGTTGAAACATCTCGATGGACCGGATGATACGTTCTCCTGCCTCCGGATGAGTCTTGATGATGTCATACTCTTCTTTGGTCAAGGAAGAGTTTTTGTTCAGTATTGTCTCAGGGATTCCAATTTTTCCTATATCATGAAGAAGTGAGCCGCCTTCAATGATCATGACATTCGAGTGGGGTAGATTGAGCGCTTTTGCAATGGAAACTGCAATGGTGCGAACTCTACTGCAATGGCCTTTTGTGTAGGCATCTTTCTGCTCGATGGTTTCCGAGAAAGCCTCAAGGGTGGCAAATGTGGTGTTGTTAAGGGTCTGCAGTGCAGTATGGAGCTTCTTTTCAAGATCTTTCTGCTGGTTCAGGTAAAACGACTTTTCTTCAACCTCTTCTTGTTGCGTCTCAGAAGCTGCAAGTACCCGCCTGATGCAGGTGACCAAGGTTTCCCTTCGAACTGGTTTGGTCAGATAATCAGAGGCTCCCAACCGCATGGCTTTCATTCCTGTGTCCAAGTCACTGAAGGCGGTTAGCATAATGACAGGAATATGGGGATGGCTACGCTTGATCATCGCCAATAAATCCAATCCTGAGAATCCTGGCATCTTGATGTCGAGTAGTATCAGGTCGATGGTAGTTTCTTCAGTTGCAAGCTCTGAAATCAGTTCATTCCCATTCTGGCAGGAAGTTACTTGATAGCCCTCTTTAGTAAGCATTATTTGCAGTATCTTACGGATTGCAGGATCATCATCTGTTGCTACAATATGTCTAGTCATTACAAGATTCTCCGATTGCTTTTCTTCTGCAGAGATAGGAAAAATGGTGTTTGCTTTCTATATTCTGCGTAGAGAGGAAACATTTTTGGAAAGAATACCCGATCCTCTACTGTTATAAGGATGAGGTTGCATAGGGTGAACCCCCAGCAGAGCAAGGCAATTCTAGAATCCCAAAAATAAATCCCCAGCAGGACATTGATAGCAGTATACCAAATAAAACCAGGATGTCGAGAAAAACTATAGGTTCCTTTCGTGTAAAGGTTCCCTGGTTTTTCTGATGAAAGTAAAAACTCCAAAAGCACTGAATATATGAGTAATCCAATAAAAATAACCAATAGAGGTATAAAAATCCATAAACTGAAGGTGTTGAAGGGTGTCTTCCACGTCTTGAAGAGTATAAGATAGGGAATAGCTGTAATAAAGAATCCTACATAGAAAATTTTTGTAAGAAGAGGTTTATTATGTAAAATTGCCACATCATAGAGCCCTGCAAGCAAATATCCTGTAGCACCGACAAAAAATAGTTTGATTAATTCCATAAATTATCAATATAATAATACAAATCGCTTTCATTTGGAAGTGAAATAAGGAATCTCCATGATCATTGATGTCTCAACCATAATACCTGCAATGGCTTTCGTTCTGTACGTGTCTTTCGCCATCTTTGGTTTTCTTCAATATAATAAGGATAGATTCTACTGGTCATTCCAACTCTATATGATTTTTGTTGCTATCTGGAGCTTTGGTTCAATGATGATGCACTTGAACAGTGGTATCATGACTCCTTTGTTCTGGAACAAAATCATGCTTATAGGGCTATTGTCTGTTCCCTTTTCCTTGAGCAATTTCATTGTTGACATGCTGGAAATCCAGAAACGTCCCATCAAGTTATTCATATTGATCAGTTATCTGCTGATCATCCCATTGATGTATCTAAATTTTACCGGCAGCATTGTCATTGACGCCGGTTTCACTTCAGAAGGAGTGTTTTTCTATCAACTTGCCCCTGGTTCTGCATTCGCCTATTCAATCAGTTATGTCTATTTGATTTTCACCTTGATGATTCTTCTGTTTCGTTCAAAATACAACTCTCTGCAGAAGTATCATAAGAACCTGCTGTTGCCGCTTATCGGTGTGTTGATCATGCTTATCGGCATTTTCATGAACATATTCCCCCAGCTAGGCAAGTATCCCATCGATATATTTACTGCAACCATCAATGCGCTTTTGCTTTTCTATACCATCTATAAATACAAGCTCATCAACTATTCGCGCATCGGCATTGGTATCATCTATTCGACAATACTCGCGATTTTCGCTTCGGTTTCCTACTACTTCATCATTACGTTCATTCAGAGATTCAACAGCAATTTCGCTCCTGGAAATGTCTCCCAGCTTGCAATGATCCTCGGTATCGTTACGGTTATCATCATTCATCCTTTGCGAAACTTGATAGCCTATATAGTGGATGTGGTCATCATTCCCAAGCGCCATCCTTATCAAACTACCATCAGAAATCTCAGTAAGAAACTTACGACAATCGTGAACCTCAAGGAACTTGGGGAAGAAGTCGTGAAGAATCTGAGCACTGGGCTGAAAACTCAATGGGTTGTTTTTGTTGCCAATCAGATCGGGGATCGAAGAAAATTCATCATGATAGCAAACAGTAAGTGTCCGACAGCACTTACGGCGGGAGAAGAGATAGTGTTCTGCTTTTCTCCAGAGGTTGAGGAGAAGTTGCAACAGTTCAGGCGAGAAAATGTCTCCTCTTTGCTTTTTGTAACTCCTGACGAATCTCGGCTGGAGGTCAGTGAACAGCTTCCTTGTGTAGATGTCATCATTCCTTTGGTTTTCAGAAAACAGATAGCAGGCTATATTCTCATAGGCTATGACCACACCAGATCCTTGATAACTCCCATTGAGGTTGAGGCTTTGGAGATTCTTGCAGCCCAAAGCTCTTTGTCCTTGGAGAATGCACTTTCCTTTGAACAGTTGCGCATCCAAGGCAATGAGTTGACCATGAGCAAGAACAAGTTGGAGGCCATTTTCAATGGTATCGCTTCTCCTGTCTGTCTTATAGATATTGATTTTACGATTCAAGAGGCGAATACTGCAGCAGCGACCTTCTATGGGAATGAAAAGAAAGATCTCATTGGCAAGAAATGCTATCGTGCTCTGTTTCACCGAAGCAGACCTTGCCCTTTCTGCCAAGGCTTGGAGTGTCTCCATACAGGAGCAATGCAAGAAACAGAAGCGGATGATGCTGATAAAACCTTTTCTTTCCAATACCACAATGTGAAGGTCTTGGAGAATTCAAAAAGTGTTTTCATCGAAATCATCAATGACATCACCGAACAGAAGAACTTGCAGGAAGAACTTGTAAGGACTGAAAAGATGGCTGGCATCGGGACGCTGGCAGCAGGTATCGCTCATGAACTCAATAATCCGTTGGCAGGGATTTCAGGTACTGCAGAGATTATGTTGAGTGAGGTTGAAGAAAGTAGCACCCATCATGAGTACTTGGAAGATATCCTTGCATATTCAAAGACTGCGGCAAATGTAATACAAGAACTTTCGATTTATTCCCGCAAGGAAGAGATAAAAGAGACCCAACAGGTTGAGATTGTTCGCGTTTTGGAATTCTCCTTGCGTCTTGCACTGAGGGGAATCGACTCGCAGAACATCACAGTTACAAGAAATTATCATGCGTTGCCCTATATTGAGGCGAATGAAGGGGAGATGCAACAGCTTTTTCTTAATCTCATAGTCAATGCGATTCAAGCAATGGAAGGTAATGGTACGCTTACCCTTACATGCATGGAGAAAGATGCTTTTGTTTTCATAAAGGTGGGAGATACAGGGTGTGGAATTGCAGAGGAGAATCTCAATCAGATATTCACCCCATTTTTCACTACCAAGGCTCCAGGTACGGGGACAGGTTTGGGGCTTTCGAACTGTTATAACATTGTAGAAAAAATGGGAGGTCGAATTAGGGTGAAAAGTGAAGCACGCATCGGTTCAGAGTTTACAACCATATTTCCGTCTAACGAAGAAGGACGAGATGGTATTCGGTTCAGCCTGGTTACAGATCAAGCAGGTATGAACGACGTTTTCTTTATCCAGAGGAAAGTGCTCATCGGCGAGAAGGGATATATGGAAGAGAGCATCCATAGACGAATGGACGAGAAAGCCTTGCACATCTTGGCTTTCAAGGGCCTAAACCCTGTGGGTACGGTTTCATTGATGACTTCCGATGTTTTCTGGCCGTTGCCGATCTCTCAGTATTTCGACATTGATTCAGTTCTTCATTCACGCAAAAGTGCGGAAATCATACGGTTGGCAGTATTGCCGGAAATGAGAAACACCACAGCTTCCATCGGCTTGATCATTCTGATTTTCCTTCTTGCCCGCAGTCAAGGAGTCGAAGACCTCATTATTGATGTCTTTGCAGATGATACCAAGACCATCAAGCTCTATAAGAAATTTGGCTTCATAGAGGTTGGGACGTATTACTCCCCCTCAGCAGTTACTGTTCTTGCCCTTCAGAGTAAGAGTACTTTGGAAAAGGACCAGAGTCAGCTCAGACATTTTGTAAAGCCTCTTTTCTCACGGTTGAGGACAATGTTTGATTTTGGTGAATACACCCAAGATATTCATGATGAGATGGACAGAATCCTGAGCTGCGACACAGAAATAGCGAAAGAAGCGGAAATTGTATAGCAAAAATTGATCTTTACAAGAACACGAAAGGTTATTGGGCTAGTTTTGCATACTTTTTCTTGTACACATACCGCATCAAGTGAGCATCCAGATAAGGCAAGGCCTTTACCCGTGGAGCTGCGAGACTGAGTAACGCAGCTTTACTGTTCTTCTGTACAAGTGTTGCGACAGAGTGAGCTTCCGCTTCGTTTATTCCCATACAAAGCGCTCCCCCTCCTTGTAGTAAAAGTGCATCACGGTGTTTTTCCAGGTGAAGCGCTTTCGAAAGAGGGGGATTCTGCTTCATCACTTGTAATGAAGGTCCTGCAATTTGGGCAAAATCATCGAGATAGGCTTTCAATGTAGTGAATGTTTCAGCTACTTCAAGTACTTCCTGTGAGGTGTGCATACATAGATACCTGCTGTCTGTTTTAGATGTGAGCAGCTGTTTGCATAGTGTTTGTAGCCAAGGAGGAAGGTCGTCTGCATAGTGAATCGTCTGATTGTCTATTTTTTTTGCAAGAAATTTGGTTTTGGATGTCCCTTGTAAACTTTGCAGGAGCGATGAACGTGTAAAAACCTGATTTTGGCAAATATGTTCCAATTCTTCTGCAACACTGAAGGCTACTTGTGGACTCGACCCAAAACATAGGGTCCCATGGTTGGCCATCAATACTGCAGAAGATGTTCCTTGCAGTAATACCTTGCTGATGTGGCGTTGCAATGCTTTCGTTCCAGGCAGTCCATACTGTGCTGTATGGATGGTATTTCCTAGGAGTTCATTCCAATCATCAGTTATGAACAGGTCTTGACCCAGCAAGCTTATCAGAGAGGCCATTTCCTGGTGGGTATGAATAACACAATTGACATGGGGTTTGCTTCTATAGATTGCTGCATGAATGCCTTTTTCGGAGGAGGGCTTAACAGGACCTGTATAGCTGAGGTCGTTCTGTGAAACCAACACCAACTGGTCTTCTGTTAATTGATCGTAGGATTTTCCACTCGGGGTGATGAGGAATTGGTCAGGTTCCACCCTACAGCTGATATTCCCCCAAGTACGAGCGACCAAATGTGAGGCAACCAGTTTTTTTGTTGCTTCCATTACTGCTTGTTTTGCTTCCTGAAGTTCCATGATTGATTACCCTTGATCCTTGATGCATTCAATTTGTGAGAAGACCCGATCAAAAGCAAGTAGGGCTTCATCTATCATCGTTTCAGTATAGGCTGCACTGGTGTAAAGTCTACTTCCTGCAAGCGTGACCAAGCCTTCAGCCATATAGGCAGCTCCCATGTATTCCATCTCTTTTTTCCTTTTGGAAGTTTCATTGATGGTATTGGGGATGGTCCAGGGTTTCTTCCAATTGATGGAGAAATGTACGGTTCCCACCGTCTCAAGATGGCAGATTGAACCTTGGTTGAATGCAACAAATGGTAATTTGTATTTTTCAATGATGGCCTGTAACCCTGTAGTGAGGCGGTCTCCCATGAGCCCTGCCTTGGTACAGGCATCTGTTTTGTCAATTTCTTCAAGGGTATAGTAACCGGCGACGCAACTGATGGGAGTTGCTGCCATTGTTCCTCCAACCAAAGCTTTGTGAATCTTATCCCCGGTTTGGATGCCGGCAGCAAGGTATTTCATGTACTCTTTCTTACCTCCCAGGCCTCCGGCTCCAGGATAGCCTCCTGCGATTACTTTACCGAAAACCGTCAGATCGGGAGAAATTCCAAAATATCCCTGGGCTCCTGACATCCCAATTCTGAAACCAGTCACCACTTCATCAAATACCAAGAGAGCGTGATAGGCCTGACAGAGTTTTTGTACCTCTTGATTGAATTTCATATCCAGAGGTCGAGTGCCGCTTTCTGGTCCAATGGGTTCAATGAAGACCGCAGCCGTACCCCCTCTCAGTTTGTTCATCCTCAAGGTTCGTTCCAATGCATCTAGTTTGTTGGGAAAGAACTCTTGGGTATGTTTGAACAGATACGAGGGTACTCCATGAGCCTGGGTCCCTTTGGTACCTGGGAGACGAATTCCATAGGCGAGTTGATCGCTCCATCCGTGATACGCCCCACCCATTTTGATGATGTTCTTTTTTCCTGTAGCAAGTCTGGCCACCCTGACAGCCGCCATACAGGCTTCGGAACCTGAATTGAACATTCTAAACATCTCAACGCTGGGAAGGCTGTCACATATCTTTTTTGCGAGCTTATACTCAAATTCATGGAAAAGACCTGTCGAAGGACC
>JAQVVB010000090.1 GCA_028699215.1 Sphaerochaeta sp.
TTGGCAATCCGTTGGCAATCCGTTGGCAATCCGTTGGCAATCCGTTGGCAATCCGTTGGCAATTTTCACCCGTAAGAATTCTGCACGGAGGTCTCCACAGTTTGTATGATCCAGCAGGAAAATATGAAATCATACAAACTTCATTGAACCAATAAAGCATAGTGTTTTTTAGGAAAACGATTGAAGTGTTGACTTTTTGCTGAGTGGGCAGATTGGTAAACGTACCTTTTGTAAGAAACAACCACCCTGAGTAAGAGTGGTTGTTTCCTGTATAGCATATGGTGCTTGTTTTCATCAGATGATTCGAGGGTCGATGTCCTTCTCGTAGTCAATGGAAGGAAAACCGAAACCATGGATGTGTTCGTACTCTTCTCGTACACCCTCCAGATCACCCATCTTGAGCACTTCCCCTTCTTTTTGCAAAGCCCAACGTTTTTCCACTTCCTGTTGGATATCGCTTCGCATCTCCCAGTCGTCTACACGGATTCTGCCTTTTTCATCGGTCTCAATAGGTTTGTTTGCATAGAGCCTGTCAGTGAAGAGACGGTAGATCTGCTGAGTACAGTGCTCATGAAGGTTTTTCTCTTTCATGACCTTGTACAGAAGGGCCATATACAAAGGAACTACAGGGATGACCGAACTGGCTCTGGTGACCAAAGCCTTGTTCACCGATACAAAAGCTTTTCCCTGAATTCCTTCCAGCTTGCCGGTAAGCAGTGCAGCACTCGCTTCCAGATGATCTTTTGCCGCTCCAATGGTTCCTTCATGATACACCGGATAGGTGATCTTAGGGCCGATGTAGGAGTATGCTACGGTCATTGCATGGGGAGCGAGAAGGTTCTCCTTGAGAAGATAGTCTATCCAAAGGCTCCAGTCTTCACCGCCCATGACCTTAACAGTTTCTTCTACTTGGGTTCCTTCAGCAGGTTCTATGGTGGCAAGCTTTACCTGGTCAGAATCCATATCCACCGAGAGGGCAGTGAAGGCCTTTCCAATGGGTTTGAGTACGGATCGGTAGGTTATACCAGTCTTGGGGTCGGTGCGCAGAGGAGAAGCAAGGCTATAGATCACCAAGTCTACTTGACCCAACAGCTCTTTGATAAGGTTCCCGGTCTTTTCTTTGGTTGCATCGGAAAAAGCGTCGCCGTAGATTGATTCAGCTTTCAATCCCGCTCTCTTGGCTTCAGCTTCAAACGCAACCGTGTTGTACCACCCTGGGGTTGCCGTCTTGGTTTCACTGGGTTCACGTTCAAACGAAACGTTGATCGTATCGGCTTTGCCTGCAAATGCTGCAACAATCCTAGAGGAGAGCCCATATCCAGTGGAGCCACCGAGCACCAGTACCCGTTTGGGCAGCATCAGGTTGTCGCTTGTTTGGTAGCGCCCGTCTTTTGCCTGCTTGACCCAATCGATCTGGTCTTGGACATACTGCCTGCATCCAAGAGGATGGGCTGTAAGTGAGACATTTCTCAGAACCTTTTTTGTAATAATCACAGAAACACTTCCTTCTTATTTACCATTTCCGACGATGCACATCCAAGTAGCTTCTGCAGCCTTGACCCCATTGACCGTAATCACGCCGCTTTGGCGAAGCATGGTTTGGGACACCCTGGTGTTTTGCACTTCAATGATAGCCGTATCACCGGGACGAACCTGGTTGCGGAATTTTGCTTTTTCGACAGTGCCGAGGACGAAGAATGCCCCATGAGGAAGGATTCCTACCTGACAAAGGCCTGCTCCCCCACACTGTGCCATGGTTTCTATCAAAATGACACCCGGTACCACCGGGTAATCGGGAAAGTGTCCCCGAAAGAAAAAATGGTCTTCAGTGAAAACCCGTTTTGCAACAGTATGCGTTTCATCGGCTTCCAACAACTCATCAAGAAAAAGAAACGGGTCTCGGTGGGGGAGCAACTGCTCCACGGGTTCAAATGTTTCGCTCATCAAATTGCTCCTTATTCTGGTGTATAGGCTTTGAATACGAGGACTCCATTGTGTCCTCCAAAACCAAGGGAATTGCTTACAGCATAACGAATCTTACCCTCTTTTCCTACATTGGGTACATAGTCAAGATCACACGCTTCGTCTGGATTTGTCAGATTCAAGGTGCAGGGGTAGAATTGATCGCGGATGGCAAGCAAGCAGACAATTGCTTCAACAGCGCCAGCAGCGGCGATCAGATGCGAAGTCATCGACTTGGTTGAGGATACCTTCAATTTGTATGCATGGTCACCGAACACTTGCTTGATGGCATTGGTCTCCATTGAGTCGTTTGCCTGAGTGGAGGTTCCATGTGCATTGATGTAGTCGACTTCCTCAAGCTTGGCTTGCGCAATCGCCAAAGCCTCACGCATCGCTCTGGCCGCTCCATCCCCATTGGGGTTGGGGGCAGTGAGGTGATAGGCATCGCAGGTCATGCTGTACCCGGCGATTTCTCCTAGGATGGTAGCTCCTCTTTGCTGTGCATGTTCCAAGGATTCCAATACCAACATCCCAGCGCCTTCACCCATGATGAATCCATCGCGTTCCTTGTCAAAAGGACGGCTTGCAAGGTGTGGGGTGTCATTGTATTTGGTGGAAAGAGCCTGCAACCTACAAAAACCTGCTACCGATAATTTGGTGATGGCAGCTTCTGTTCCGCCTGCAATGGCTACATCGGTCAAGCCGAATCGGATCGCATTGAAGGCATCGCCGATGGCATCGGTACCGGAAGCACAGGCTGTGACAGTGGTATGACAAGGTCCTTGGAAGTTGAAGTGGATGGCAATATTGCCGGCGGCTTCGTTGGAAATGAGTTTTGGGATGGTCAAGGGAGCTACGGCGTGGGGACCTCGTTCATACAGCTTGTACAGATTCTCTTCCACGACTTCAAAACCTCCGATGCCGTTTCCAAGGTATACGCCACTACGGAAAGGATCATACAATCCTTCCTTCAGCCCTGCTTGATCCATTGCCTGCACTGCAGCATAGACAGCAAATTTGGTGAAGTCCGCCATGCTGCGGATTTCCTTACGGTCAAGCAAATCCGAAGGGTCGAAATCCTTTACTTCTCCTGCAACCTTTGCGGGATAGTCGGTGGTGTCGAATTTGGTCAAAGGACCGATACCTGACACCCCGCCCTTGATATTCTGCCAGAACTCTTCAACTCGCTTGCCCAGTGGGTTGACCGTTCCCATTCCCGTAACTACAACACGTCTTGTATTGGTATTCATGGATTGTTCTCCTTTCATTACATTGCCATCCCGCCATCAACGGACAAAACCTGACCGGTGATGTAGGAAGCTCTCATCGATGCTAAAAAGCATACGGCGTCAGCCACTTCTTCTGCATTTCCAATTCTGCCCAAGGGGATTTGAGTGCTCAGATTTTCTTTCAAAGCCTCAGGAAGTACATCGGTCATGGAAGTTTCGATAAATCCTGGGGCCACCACATTCACCCGTACATTTCGTGTGGCCAATTCACGTGCAAGGCTTTTGGAAAAACCAATGAGCCCTGCTTTTGAAGCGGCATAGTTGGTCTGTCCCGCATTCCCCATGATACCGACAACCGAGGAGGTGTTGATGATGGCTCCTTTTCTCTGTTTCGCCATCAGTCTTCCCACTGTCCTGCAGGTAAGGAAAGTTCCGGTCAGGTTGACCGCAAGCACTGCATCCCAGGCTTCATCTTTCATGCGCATGATCAGGCCGTCGCGGGTGATGCCGGCGTTGTTCACCAATATGTCGATGCTTTGTGCTTCCTTGATCACCGTCTCCAATGCCGTTTCCACTGAAGTCCTGTCGGCCATGTCGCACTCCACCCAGCTCAGGGTGCAATGCAGTGCATTTGCTTTCTCCTCAAGATGTACTGCTTCTCCAGGAGTACGGGAGAGATACCAGACATCACAGTTCTCAAGAAGAAGTTTTTCTACGATTGCCATTCCAATGCCTCGAGAACCTCCGGTTACCAACGCATGTCTTTTCTCTAGTGTATCTGTCATATCAGTTTTCCTTTTTCATTGCTTGTATTGCGTCCTCTGTACCCAGCGGGGTGCAGACTCCTTCTAATCCACTGTTCTTCCATAGTCCGGTAAGGACTGTTCCAGCTCCTACTTCAACGATGTTTTCCGTGGTTTTAAGATTTTTCATCACCTTGGTCCATCTCACCGGGCAGGCAAGCTGATCGGATAACAGCAACCTTGCTTCTTCTGCACTACAGACATCATTGCCTGTTACTGAGGAGAGAACTCTTTCTTTGCTGTCAGAGAAGGTGCACTGTGCAAGAAACTGCGCAAACTCCTGCTTTGCATCTTCCATGAAAGGAGTGTGGAAGGGGCCGGAGACCTTCAGGGTAATGACTCTTTTAGCTCCATTTCCGAGCAGAATGCTCTTGGCTTCATCAATGCTCTGCTGCAATCCTGACAAGACTACCTGAGAGGGGCCATTGTCATTTGCTGGATAGAGGGATTTGATGTCGTTTTCCTTGAGTACCGTTTCGATGGTGTCGAAATCCATGCCGATGACCGCAGCCATGCCAAGTTTTCCATAGGTTGCCTCTGCTGTTTTCCCTGCAAGCGCCATAAGAAGACCCCGTTTCTGAACAATGGAGAAGAGGTTCACATCGTCGAGTATCCCTCCTCCTGCGTACGCAGAGAGTTCTCCAAGACTGAAGCCGCTGTGGGAAGAAAAAGTGAATCCCAACTCTTTGAGCCTTACTAGAGAGGCGCGGTTTGCAAGGGTGACCACGAGTTGGGTGGTTTCAGTTTGCTTCAAATCCTCTTCGCTGCCTTCATCAAGAAGCTTGAAGAGGTTTTGATGGGTTATGTCTGATGCCAAGGAAAAGAGTTCTCGTACTTTAGCCGATGCGGCATGCAAATCGAGAGCCATTTTTGGATATTGGCTGCCTTGTCCTGGGTAGAGTGCTGTAAGTTTTACCATTGTATGAGTGTTCCTCCATAGGTGAGTCCGGCTCCGAATCCCACCAAGATGATCTTTTGGCCTTTCTTGAGCAGATTTGCTTCATCCATCTCCTTGAGAGCTATGGGAATGGAAGCTGCCGAGGTATTTGCATACCGTTCGATGTTCATATAGAAGGTGTTTTGGTTGAAACCGTATCGCTTGGCACAAGCTGCGATGATTCTCTCATTCGCTTGGTGTGGTACGATCCAGTCGATATCTTCGAGGGAGAGGTTGTTTCGTTTCAGAAGGTCGACGATGGTATCGCCGATGGCTCTGACTGCAAACGCATAGACGGACCGTCCTTCCATGGTGATGGTATGGGAGTCGTTTTGGATGACCAATGCCTGTGCTCCATTTCCTTCACTATGCAAGGTGCAGTCAATGATTCGGTTGTCATTGGTTTCTTCCAAAAGCACACAACCTGCTCCATCACCAAAGAGGACACACGTGTTGCGGTCCTCCCAATTGACGACTTGTGAAAGCTTTTCTGAGCCGAATACCAGAACCTTGTGCATGGTTCCACTGAGAATCATGCCGCGGGCTGCTTCCAATGCATAGATGAATCCGGTACAACCTGCACTGATATCGAAAGCGGGGATGTCAGTAAGGCCCAACTTGTCTTGGATGATGCAGGCGGTAGAGGGAAAGCCGACATAGTCTGGTGTGGCGGTTGATACAACAATGCCGTCTATCTCCGCTTTGTTGCGTGCGTGATTTGAAAAGAGGTTGTTTGCAGCCTCGACTGCAAGATCGCTGCATCGTTCATTTTCTGATGCCAGATGTCTTTCCTTGATGCCCGTATGGGAGTGGATCCATTCGTCACTGGTGTCGACCAAGTGGGAAAGTTCGTTGTTGGTCAGGGTTTTTTTCGGGACGTACGAGCCAAGAGCCGTGATACCTATATATTTTGGAGACAACTCAGTCCCCTCCTTACTTCTTTTTGCGTGCCGGTGCTATAAGCATGGCATTGTACCTTATATATATTACATTATTTGATTTTTTGTCAATATTGACATGATAAGTAGTTACTGTTATTATTAATTCCATATTTTGAAACTCCTTTTGGAGTACCCCATCCCCATTATGAGGAAGGATTATTGTGGATACTATTGAACAAATGGACCTTGAAACGGTCATAGCTCTGTTTGAACGGAGCAGTCTCGGTGAAATGGAACTCTCCTGTTCCCGTTATTCAGTCAAACTCAAGCGACAGGGAAGTCAAGAAGCCATATTGACAACCAAAGCTTTCGATGTGCAGAAAAGCGTTGCTGTACAAGAACCTGAAGTGAAAGTTGCTGATGAGGTTTTGGAAACCATCACCTCTCCGATTGTAGGTACGTTCTACCTTACTCCAGCACCCGATGCCCCTGCATATGTAAAAGTAGGGGACGAGGTGAAGGAAGGTTCTGTTATCTGTACCATTGAAGCAATGAAAATGATGAATCAGCTCCAGGCCGATTTCTCCTGTGAAATCGTTTCGGTGCTTGCCAAGCCCGAGTCCATGGTGGAGTATGGTCAACCGTTGTTCTCGGTGCGCAGGCGATGATTCACTCAATTCTGATTGCCAACCGCGGCGAAATAGCGGTACGAATCGTTCGAGCCTGTCGTGATCTTGGAATTCGTAGTGTTGTGGTCTATTCCACCGTCGATAAGGATACGCTTGCAGTCCAGCTAGCCGATGAAGCGGTCTGTATCGGACCACCCTCAACCAGTGAGAGTTATTTGAATTCCAAGAACATCATCGCCGCAGCTTGTCTGAAGCGGTGCGATGCCATCCATCCCGGGGTGGGGTTTCTCAGTGAGAATGCAGAATTTGCACGTGAGGTAGAACATGCCGGTCTGATTTTCATCGGACCGAAGAGTGAAACCATAGCCTTGTTGGGAAACAAGGTAGCTGCGCGTGCAACTGCTCTTTCTTGTAATCTTCCCATTACACCGGGAAGCAGTAGCGAGATCACTGATCTAAGTGATGCCCTTGCTACTGCTGAACGCATTGGTTTTCCCATCATCCTCAAGGCAGCTTGTGGAGGTGGCGGAAGGGGAATGCGCATCGTGTATGAGGCTTCTGGTCTGGGAAGCGCCCTTCAGATTGCAAAAAAAGAGGCTCTTGCGTTTTTCGGTGATGGATCTGTACATATGGAACGGTATCTGGAAAATCCAAGGCATTTGGAAATTCAGCTGCTCTCGGATGGAAAAGGAACGGTTCTCCATCTTGGAGAGAGAGATTGTTCGGTACAGAAAAACCATCAGAAATTGTTGGAAGAGAGTCCTTCTCCCATACTCTCTCCCTCAATGAGGGAGAAGATGTGCTCCGATTCTGTAAAGCTGTTCGAGAAACTGAAGTATCGTGGGGCTGGAACCGTAGAATACTTGGTGGATGGAGACAACTACTACTTCATGGAAGTGAACGCCCGTCTCCAGGTTGAACATCCGGTGAGTGAAATGGTGAGTTTCATCGACTTGGTGAAAGCCCAGATTGAAATCGCCAATGGGAAGAAATTGTCTTTGCAACAAAAGGATGTCGTTTTGAGCGGCCATAGCCTGGAGTGCCGGATAAACGGAATGAGTGCCGGAAAAATCACGAAGTTGAACTTTCCTTCAGGTCCTCATGTACGTGTCGACTCCTATCTGACGCAAGGTTCTTCTTTGAGTCCTTATTATGATCCTCTGATAGCAAAGATCATCGTCCATACTCCTTTCAGGGATGAAACGATACAGGTGATGCTTCGCGCCCTTTCTGAAGTTGTCATTGAAGGACTTGATACGAACCTAGAAGAACAGAAGTTGCTCATTGGTTCGAGGGCTTTCCGCTCAGGACGCTTTGGAACTGATTTGTACACGAAGCTTTGCGAGAAAATGGAGAAGAAAAACCATGGCTGATGTGAAAAAGGTGCTCTGCCCTCAATGTCAGAAAGAAGTTGAGGTGAATGAGTACAAGATATGTCCGTATTGCAATTATTATTTCCCCCTGACTCCCCATGAACGTTTGACACTTATCGCAGATGACGATTCGTTTGTTGAAATGGCTGAAGGAATGCAATCGATGAACCCCATCTCCTTGAAGGGGTATGAAGACAAACTGAAAGAAAACCAGAAGAAGTCTTCTCTCAATGACGCGGTGACCATCGGTCGGTGTAAGATAGAAAAACAATCGGTTGTTGTCGGCATCATGTCTTTTTCCTTCATGGGGGGGAGCATGGGATCGGTGGTAGGAGAAAAGATCACCCAGGCGATGATCGAGGGATGTCTCAACCAAGAACCGGTCATCTTGTTCACTGCCAGCGGTGGGGCAAGGATGCAGGAAGGGATTTTTTCTTTGATGCAGATGGCCAAGACTGCAAGTGCAGCAGCATTGCTCGAGGATACCAAGACTCCACTCTTCATTGTCTTGACCAATCCTACAACAGGCGGGGTCACTGCTTCGTTTGCCATGCTGGGGGATGTCATTTTAGCTGAACCGGGAGCTGTCATCGGATTTGCCGGACCTCGGGTGATAGAAGGGACGATTCGTGAGAAACTTCCAGAAGGGTTCCAGCGCTCTGAATTCCAACTGGAACATGGCTTTGTGGATGCAATCGTTACCCGTGAGAAGATGCGGGGTCTCCTCTCCTATCTGATCAAGACCCATACAAGGAGCAACAGCGATGAGTGAGCCATTGGATAAGGGACTTGAAAGTTCCGTTGAACGCATAGAAACCATCCTATCGCAAGACAAGATGGGAAAATCTTCTTGGGATTGCGTACTGCTTTCCCGCCAGCAGGGACGAACCGGGACCAAACAGTTCATCAAGATGATATGTGACGACTTTGTCGAGTTGCATGGAGACCGTCTGTATGGCGACGATCCGGCGATGATCGGCGGAATAGGGACGATAGAGGGTAGGGCCATCACGTTCATCGGAAACCACAAAGGTGCAAATTTCAAGGAAAACGTGCTGTGCAACTACGGGATGAGCAATCCTGAGGGATACCGTAAAGCTTTGCGACTTGCAAAACAAGCAGAGAAATTCGGAAGGCCTGTGGTGTGCTTCATCGACACTCCTGG
>JAQVVB010000004.1 GCA_028699215.1 Sphaerochaeta sp.
CCAATCGAACTTCGGCGATATTTTGCATACACAACTCCTTCCTTACGGTATATCAGTTTCCTTGCCCATAATAGGCGTTTGATCCATGTTTTCTCAAATAATGCTTATCCAATAAGGTCTGTTGCATTGGATTGCATTCCATATTGCTGCACATCAGGGTGTGCCACCCCATCATTGCCACTTCCTCAACCACCACAGCATTGTGAACAGCATCTTCAGCATCAATTCCCCAAGCAAACGGTCCATGGCTATGTACCAGAACAGCAGGAATGGAAGAGGGATCCAAGTCTTTGAAACGTTCAACGATCACCTTGCCTGTTTCCAGCTCATATTCACCTGCGATTTCCTCATCACGCATCATCCTAGTGCAAGGAATCTCCCCATAGAAATAATCCCCATGAGTAGTTCCTAGAGCAGGAATGCCTCGGCCGGCTTGGGCAAAAATCGTAGCCCATCTACTATGGGTATGAACAATTCCCCCAAGAGATGGAAAACTTCTATATAGGTGCAAGTGTGTCGGAGTGTCGGAAGATGGCTTGTACCTTCCTTCAACAATCTTGCCGGTCAATAGATCCACAACAACCATATCTTCACATGTCATCGCCTCATAACCAACACCTGAGGGTTTTATCACCATCTTCTGCTCCGCCCTATCGACAGCAGAAACATTTCCCCAAGTAAACGTCACCAAATTATGTTTAGGCAATTGAAGATTAGCCTCAAAGACTTGCTTTTTCAGTCCCTCCAGCATGTATCATCCTCCCTGATTACTTTGCGTTAACGTACACACGTCCAAACAAGAGTGTGTTTCATCTCTTTATGATTGTCAAGATTTTTAGCAGCTTGATAAGCAAACATACACTAAAAACCACCAAGTTTTTAAAAAGCAGGAAAATATTCAGATACTACAATTTTTTTATCAACTGATTATCCTTGGGCGTTTACCCTTTTTGCATAACCTCTTATGATATGTAGCTATGAACTTGTATAGAAAATTGCTCTCGGACCAGGTGCTTGTTTGGATCATTCGCTCCCTTATTCTTGGCCTTTTGATAGGACCGGTCATCACTCTGTTGACGAAAGCCGTTGGATTTGTTTCTTCGGTTAGAGAAACCGCCCCTCTGATCATACTGGCGATTCCCCTAGGGGCCTTCATCACGGCACTCCTTTACCAAAAAGTAGGCCCATATCTCAAGGAAGGTGGTTCCCAGGTCATAGATATGATAAACCAAGGAATACTCGACATCGCGCACCCTTCCAGCATCGGATACAAAAAAGACCAGAGCGATCATACTTCAAACATTTCCACTAAAATGGCACCATTACTTTTCATAAGCACCTGCATCACCCATTTAGTAGGTGCATCGGGCGGAAAAGAAGGTGTCGGTGTTCAGATAGGCGCTTCCATCGGGAGTTATTTGAACCGATTCGAAACCTTTTTGTTCTCTTCCAAAGATATTGAATCAAACATCAAACAAGAAGGAATATGGCTCATCAGCGGAGCAGGAGCTGCATTTGGAGCGCTCTTCAATGCACCAATAGCAGGAACCTTGTTCGGCCTGCAGTTCTCAAACCCAAGGGTCAACCGGACTGATGCAATGCTGCCTTGCCTCATCTCTTCGTTTACCGCCTGCATTGTCAGCCAAGCGTTGCATACAAGCACACTCATACCTGTACGTGCAGAAACCATTACGACCGATACGAAAACCCTGCTCATCCTATCATTTATTGCAGTGATTTTTGGACTTGCCAGCAGATTGTTCTGTTTCATCATCCATAAAACCAAGGAAATCCTTAATCGAATAACCTCCAATCCTTATAAAAAAGTGCTGGTTTCCAGCTCATTGCTTCTCCTTTGTTCTGTATCGATATATGCACTGACAGGGTCCTTTCAGTATAACGGTCTATCTGTTGACTTGATCATCCAAGCAGAACTGGGAAACGTCTCTCCGTATGCACCTGTTTTCAAACTCTTACTTACAGCCCTTACCATAGGAGCGGGGTTCATGGGGGGAGAAGTCATCCCTATTTTGGTAATTGGAGCCACCTTTGGTTCCTTGTTCGCTTCCTTTCTATCCATTCCTGTTTCAACGCTTTCCATGTTTGGGGCAATAGGCATGCTCAGTGGATCAACAAAACTTCCCATCGCCTGTTTTGTCCTCGGTCTTGAACTCTTTGGATTCGGAAACTCCCTGTCGCTCTTTCTTGTCTGCTCCATTGCATACATCGCATCAGGAAGACTGGGCATCTATGAAAAACAGATAGTTCCGGAGGTCATTGGAGAATCTTGGGATGTATGATATTTCCTCTTGACTGAAAAGGTGCACATCTTCTATTATATATGCATATATAATCATATAATGATTCATAGGAGATGATCACCTTGTCATATTCAAGAACCTGGGAACTGAAAAACCTCGATTGCGCAAGCTGTGCCGGTAAAATAGAGAATACCTTGTCTCATCAAGAAGGGGTCAAAGAAGCCCGCCTCAATTTCATGACAAAAAAACTAACGGTTGAATCAAAAACAAAACAAGATGATGAGTACTGGGAAAATCTCGAAAAAATCGCCAGAAACCAAGAACCCGGGCTTTGCATGCTTCCGCTTTCTTCCGGTACTACCAAAACATGGACGATCAAAGGCGTGGATTGTCCCACATGTGCATCAAACATTGAACGCGCCATAGCCAAATGTGAAAACATAGACCAAGTCAACCTGGATTTTTTGCAGGGGAAACTTACCGTCACATCTTCAAAAGCAATGGATCCATCTTTCTGGAAAACCATTGTGGAAGTCGCAGAACACGCTGAAGAAGGAGTCAAGCTCATCGCTGATGAAGCATCCACGTTGGCATCTGGAACAAAACCTTCCCTATGGTTGAATACAAAGTTTTATCGCTTGGCCACTGCCATTACACTGTTTTCATTGAATTTTGCATTTTCAGGAACATATTTTTCCTTCTTATTCATTGTTTTAAGTTACTTGGTTGCAGGATATGACATCCTGTATAAAGCAGTGCGCAACCTGATAAAAGGAAAAGTTTTCGACGAAAACTTCTTGATGAGCATTGCATCAATCGGAGCGATGGCAATTGGAGAATTCACTGAAGGAGCAGCTGTCATGCTTTTCTACCAAGTGGGTGAATATTTCCAAGACGCGGCGGTGAACAGGAGCAAACGATCGATTGCAGAAGCCATGAACCTGAAAAGCGACATCGCTTGTGTCGTTACAAATGAATCAATTGTGGAAATGTCTCCTCAAGATGTAGAGGTCGGTTCCATCATTCGTGTGCGTAATGGGGAAAAGATTGCTCTGGATGGAGTGGTCGTGTCAGGAAAAAGCTCTTTGGACACCAAGTCGCTTACCGGTGAAAGCCTTCCTCGCTTCATTGAAATCGAAAGTGAAGTGTTAAGCGGTTGTGTGAACCTTGGACCGGTTGTGGACATCAAGGTCACCAAACCTTTCAGCGAAAGTACGGTTCATAAGATTATGGCTTTGGTGGAAGAGGCTTCCTCCCATAAGGCTCCCAGCGAACAGTTCATCACTCAATTTGCCCGGTATTATACCCCGATAGTGGTTGTCCTCGCTGTTTTGATTGCGACCATCCCTACATTGTTTCTCGGCAGCTTCTCCACATGGTTGTATCGTGCCTTGGTTTTTTTGGTGATCAGCTGCCCCTGTGCCTTGGTGATATCGGTTCCGCTCTCCTATTTTGCGGGAATCGGCAAAAGTGCAACCTACGGCATCTTGGTGAAGGGCGGGAATTTTCTGCAATCTCTCAGTCAAGTCGATACGATGGTATTCGACAAGACCGGCACCCTGACCAAAGGAGAGTTTGTCTTATCTGCGGTGCATATGAGCAAATCCTCTCCAGTCTCTCAAGAACAGGTGACACGGTATGCGGCGCTATTGGAAAGAAACAGCACCCATCCTATTGCCAAGGCTTTCTCCTTCATCAAGACCGACCAGGGACAGGCAACCCAGGTACAAGAGATTTCTGGTCTGGGTATCAAAGGTATCGTTGATGGACATAGCGTGATCGCCGGTAATGCTCATTTCCTATCAGAGCAGCAAATTTTGTTGAACTCTGAATTGAAAGGAGAAATGACAACAGTTCATGTATCAGTCGATGGAATCCATGCAGCTACCTTTGAAATAGAGGATGCTCTTAAGGATAATGCTGAAAAAACCCTAAAAACGATTAGAAAACAAGGAATCCACAACCAGATCATGTTGACCGGAGACTCTGTGGAAGTAGCTTCCCGCATCACACAAAAACTTGGATTGGATGCTTTTCAGGCTCAACTGCTCCCGCAACAAAAAGTCGAGGCTTTCGAATATCTGGAACGTAAACACAAGCATATCGCGTATGTAGGCGATGGAATCAACGATGCCCCTGTCTTATCTCGTTCAGAGGTAGGAATCGCCATGGGAGCACAGGGAAGTGATGCAGCTATTGAGGCGGCAGATATCATCATCATGAATGACGATCTGAAAACCCTTTCCTTGGAAATCGATATTGCAAAGAAGACTGACAGGATTGTCAAACAAAACATTGTTTTTGCCCTTTCCATCAAATTCGCCACCCTTTTACTAGGTTCTTTGGGGTTCGCTACCATGTGGTGGGCTGTATTTGCTGATGTGGGAGTAGCATTCCTTGCTATCTTGAACGCGTTGAGAATCCTGTTCTACCATCCAACTCGTTGATTATCCCCTTTTTGTATGATACATTTGCTCAGATTGGAAGGATAGCAACATGAATGAGAAACTGACGCGAAATATTGGAATAATGGCACATATTGACGCTGGGAAAACCACGACTACGGAAAGAATTCTCTTTTACACAGGAGAGAACCATCGTATTGGAGAAGTGGACAACGGCGAAGCAACCATGGATTTCATGGAACAAGAACAAAATCGGGGCATCACTATTGCTAGTGCCGCCACAACATGTTCTTGGAAAGGACACCAGATAAACATCATTGATACTCCCGGACATGTTGATTTCACCGCTGAGGTGGAACGCTCATTGCGTGTGCTTGATGGTGCTGTCATGGTTGTGTGTGCTGTCGGTGGTGTCGAACCCCAGACAGAGACCGTCTGGCGTCAGGCAGACACCTATCGAGTCCCTCGCATTGCCTTTGTAAACAAAATGGACCGGCTTGGTGCCAATTTTGAAGAAGCGATTGCAGAACTGAGGACTAAACTTGGGGCGAATCCCATTCCTTTGTTCATCCCGGTTGGATCAGAAAATGACTTTCAGGGCATCATCAATATCTTGACCAAGAAATTCATCACATTCGATCGCGAAGACCAGGGAAAGACCATTGAGGAAAATGAGATTCCCGAAGCATTATCCGAGACCACCGAAACATGGTACGATCGTTTGATCGACAGTGTCTCTTCTTTCGATGATGAGATAACCGAGCTCTATTTTGACGGAAAAGAAATTCCCATTGATTTGGTGAAAAAGGCGTTGAAGAAAGCAACGATATCCAGAGAAGCGCTTCCCGTGTTCGTTGGGTCATCACTTAAGGATATTGGAGTCCAATCACTTTTAGATGGCGTGATCGACTACCTCCCCTCTCCCTCTGAGGTTCCCCCCTTGGTGGGCATCAACCAGAAAACTGAAAAGAATGTTGAAATCGTGTATGAGAAGGACAAAGCTCCTTTGGCACTCATCTTCAAGATTCAAGTCGACCGTGAAGCCGGTCCCTTGAATTTCGTCCGCGTGTATCATGGTACCATCAAGAAAGGTACCGCAATCATGAACATCTCGAAAAAGAAACGGGAACGGGTCAATCGGATTTTGCGTATGCATGCAAACAGAAGTGAGGAACTAACGGAATTGGAAGCCGGTGACATTGGTGTCATCGTAGGTTTCAAAGAGGGAAGAACAGGCGATACCATCGGAAGTGAAGGCGCCCAGATTCTCTTGGAAGAGATGCATTTCCCTATTCCCGTCATCTCCATTGCCATTGAACCCAACACGCTCAGTGATGGGGACAAATTGCGTGATGCACTATCACTTTTGGCTCAAGAAGACCCTACCTTCACCTATCGTGACGATGAAGAGACCGGTCAGTTGATCATCAGCGGAATGGGAGAGCTGCATCTCGATGTCTTGGTGACCCGATTGACCAAGGAGATGAAGATCCAAGCAAGAGTAGGCAAGCCTCAGGTCACATACAGAGAGTCCATCACCCAGACCGCAAGCGGAAGTGAAACATTCACCAAGGTCCTTGCCGGCAAGGAAAACTCTGCAAGTGTGGGTCTTACCGTTCGCCCGCTTCCCTCTGGGAGTGGCACCAAGTATGTTTGCTCGGCTAAAGTAAAGGGAATGCCGGAAGTTTTCTATGAAAGCGTTAAGAGGGGCATCAACAATGCATTCAAAGGCGGCATACAGTTTGGTTACGATGTGTGTGATATGGAGGTTGAAGTCACCTCTCTTTCATACAATGAACTGACAGCTTCGGAATTTGCATATGAAGCCTGCGCAGCCATCTGTTTCGATAAGGTATCCCAAAGTGCCAATCCTGTTTTGATGGAGCCCATCATGAAAGTCACGGTGGCCGTTCCTTCCCAGTATGTCGGGGAAGCGATTTCCAGCCTTACCAGCAGAAGCGGTTTGGTAAACAGCATTGAAAGCAGACCTGCCTCAGAGTACATTCATGCCCAGGCGCCTCTTTCACAGTTGTTCGGCTATTCGACCATTCTCCGATCAGCTACTCAAGGAAGAGGGACTTTTTCCATGGAATTCGACCACTACGCTCAGAAACAGCGTTAAACTATGAAAACCATGAAAAAAACAGATGCAAACTCTTGCGCAACAGCTGTTTCCGTGCCTACTATATACATATGAAGAGGTGTGAATATAAGGCTATTGGAGGACATGTAAACACGTTTACTGTCAAGAAAATTGGAAATACTGAATGAGGAGTACAACATGGCTAGAACTTACAACTTGCAGGACATTTTCGCGAGGAATTTGAAAGAACGGAGAAGGAAGCTTGCTTTGACACAGGCCCAACTTGCTGAAAAAATCGGGGTCTCTACTTCCTTTGTCACCGAGATTGAAACTTCCAGAAAGGCACCTTCTTTTGCAACCATTGAAAAAATCAGTGCAGCACTGGATGTCCCCTGCTGGACCTTTTTCTGCGAGGATGGCGACAAACTGCCCAATGATGTAACCGTCATGGACCAGTTCGCTTACAAGCTCAAACAGGATATCAGTCACCTTATTGACGTCAATGTGAGCTTGGCGAAATAACGTAGAATCTCACCTCACACTATCATGGTATTGTCAGCAGGTTTGTCTTTTTGTGAGCAAATCTGCTTTTTTTTATTGTCTGGATTCCACAGTGAACCGTGTTTTTTTCTGAATCTTTTCGCTTCATATACGCTCGTTTTGCACAGGTTTCCAAGACCATGCAAAAAAGAATTCTTTTGACATATGAGATTAAGAGGCTTACCATTGCTCATATGCGTTTTAGGACACTAGGGAACACCCTGGTGATCAAAGGAGGAATTATGAGCGTTGTCAGCACAGACCTGAGGAATGTCGCAATCATTGGCCACAACGATACCGGGAAAACCACGTTGCTAGAGCAGTTGTTGTTCTACTCCAATGTGATTTCCCGTCCTGAATCGGTTGCCAGCGGAAGGACTACCAGCGACTTCACTGAAGAAGAAATCGCGCACAAGATTTCCATTCACACCTCCCTTGCTTCCACAAACTGGGAAGGCAAGACCTTAAATTTTCTCGATACTCCGGGAACCGCCGGTTTTATCGGAGAAACCATCTGTGGATTCCGTTCTTGTGAATCAGCACTGATGGTTGTAGACGCACGTGATGGAGCACAGATAGAGACCATCAAACTCTGGCGTCATCTAGATGAAAGAAACAAACCACGAGCAGTTTTCATCAATAAAATGGACCGCGACCGTGCAGATTATACAGCAGTCATTGAAAACCTTAGAGAAACCTTCCCTAACGCCACCTTCGTACCGGTTGCCATCCCCTTGGGATCAGGTAAGGAATTCAAAGGTGTCGTCAATCTTATTGAAAACAAAGAATACATCTTCTCAGAAGGGGGAAAAGAGACCGTTGAAGAAATTTCTCCAGACCAAGTCGACTATGTGGAACAATTCAGGGAAGCCCTCATCGAGAATGCCGCAGAAGGAGCAGATGACCTCATCGAGAAATTCTTTGATGCAGGAACCCTGGAAAGCGACGATATACGACGCGGCCTTCGTGAAGGAATGGATCAGAACAGAGTGGTACCGGTTTTCTGTGGTGCTGCTGAGAAAGGATCCGGTATCGTGAGCTTGTTGACCTTCATCAGGTACAATTTCCCTAGACCCTTGGGAAAAATGGAGTGGATCGTCGATGAAAACGGCAATATCAGCGATTATCCCATCAAGGAAGAAGGAGCTGTAAGTGCTGTCGTATTCAAAACCACACTGGATCAGTTCAGTGGCAAGCTGAGCTTCATCAAAGTGGTGACTGGGACGCTGAAAGGCGATACAGAACTTTACAACCCCTCCATCGGCAAAAAGGAAAGACCGGGAAAAATCTACCGTATGGTCGGGAAAAAACTCATTGAGACCGATGCTCTGAGTGCTGGTGATATCGGTGTCATAGCAAAAAGCAACATAGCATTGACCAACTCCACCCTATTGGAAGGGCCTGAACAGAAGGTTAAATTCAAGAAAGTAGCATTCCCCCAACCTATTTATGCCCTCGCCATTGCTGCAGATGATAAAAAGGGCGAAGTGAAGATGAACGAGGCACTCCACAAGGTCACCGAAGAGGATCTGACATTCAGAATCCGTTATAACGAGGAAACCAAGGAGAGTGTTGTAGCTGGTATGGGAGAACTTCATATCAACATGATCCTCGACAAGATTCGGGACAAGCAGAAAGTCATCATTCATACCAAGTTACCACGAGTTGCTTACCGTGAGACCATCACCAAAAAAAGTGGGCTTGCTGAATATTCCCATAAGAAACAGAGTGGTGGACATGGCCAATATGCACGTGTAATGATTGAAATCGCTCCAATCGAGCGAGGACAATACTACGCTTTCACCAATGCAATTAAGGGAGGATCGGTCAGCAAAGGGTATATACCCGGTATTGAAAAAGGTCTTCATGAACAAATGGAAGAAGGTTTCTTGGCTGGCTATCCGATGGTCGATATCGGAATAACCCTCATCGATGGAAAGGAACACCCTGTAGATTCCAGTGAAATGGCATTCAAATTGGCGGCAAAAGGCGCAATGAAGGCGGCTTTGGAAAAAGCAGGGACCGTACTACTTGAACCAATCATGAAACTTAGTGTATATGTAGAGAACGATTATCTTGGAGATATCCTTTCAGACCTATCTGGCAAACGTGGCAGAGTCCTTGGTCAGGAAGATATCGGCCATTTGCAGTTGGTCAAAGCATTGGTTCCGCAGGCAGAATTATTGAATTACGCCATTGATCTAAAATCAATGACCAGTGGAACGGGTAGCTTTGAAATGGAATTTGATCACTATGAACCGTTGAGTGGAAAACTTGCGGATGAAGTGGTGAAGACCTACAAGGAAACCTTGAAAGAAGAGGTTGAGTAGGTTGATAGATCAATCAGAAATGTTATTTTTATTTTCTGATTGCTTGAGAGTGCATTTGTAATTTGAATTTGGAAGGGAGTTTGCGGCGGCAAGCTCCCTTCCCTCTTTTCAGATCTTTTCCACCCAAATTTCATTGATGGGATTCTTCTGCGCGAGTCCTTTCTGCTCAAACTTGGTGGTAGGTCTCCAAGTTCTTGGGGGAGCGAACCCCTGGTAAGGGTTACTCAAATCTGAAACCTGAGAAAATACATCCAACATCTGGTAGGCATATTCCTCCCAATCGGTGACACAGTAGATATACCCACCCTTCTTCAGCTTTCTCGTTAAAATCTCAGCAAACGGGAACTGAATGAGCCGACGTTTCTGTTGTTTTTTCTTAGGCCACGGATCGGGGAAAAATATATGAAAACCGGCAATCGAACCATCTGGGATCATGGAATTGAGAACCTGGACAGCATCGAACCGCATAAGCCGTACATTCTTCAGATCTTCTTTTCCCACTCTATCCAACAGCTTTGAAAACCCTGAAAGAAACACCTCGATTCCCAAATAATTGTACTCGTCTCGATCCTTGGCAATTCTTTCTGTAGACGTTCCCATACCAAACCCAATCTCAATCACAACGGGTTTGTCGTTTCCAAATACATCTGTGAAATTGAGCTTTTTTTCCTGAAAAGGCAGTCCAAATACCCCATAATATTTTCTGATAGCTTCAATTTGAAAGGTCCTAAGATACGAGGACCGCAAGACATAGCTCTTTATCTCCCTGAACGTTCCATCTTTGCGGGATTCAACCCATTGAAGTTCGGGAATATCAGTAAAAATCGTATCCTGGTTCTCTTGCATCACCACTCCTATAAAAGCCGTTGCAACTTTTCCATCAGGAACAAGGCCTTGTCCTTTAAGGAAACCGCATCGGTCTTCATAAACATAACATTCATTCTTCTCGTATCGATCCAGATACTTTTCCCACTCAATTTAATCAGAGACATCACTTTTTCGACATTAAGATTCGCCACCTTGCCGAATTCCAAGGAAACGACTCCTTTTCTATCGGTAAGATGGATGATGGAAAGCTTGCGGCAGATGATCTTGATCTCTGCAATATACAACAAATTGGCCACTTCCTCTGGAGGAGGTCCAAAGCGGTCATCCAGCTCACTGGAGAGTTGTTGCAATTGGGACTCATCTGCAATGGAGGAAATCTTTCGGTAAATATCGAACTTGACCGAAGGAGCCTTGATATACGTATCGGGTATGAAACCAGTATAGTCGAGTTCAAGGAAGACCTCTTTCTCTCGCTCCACCTCACCAGTTTTTTGTAGGTCTGCGATGGCTTCATCCAAAATTCTTATATACATGTCCAGACCGACGGAGGCAAGTTGACCGCTCTGCTCCCTACCCAGCAGATTACCAGTACCACGAATCTCCATATCCTTCATGGCCACCTTGAACCCTGAACCCAATTCAGTATGTTCACTGATGATTTTCAGGCGCTTTACTGCAATTTCACTCAAAGCGCTTCCCTGGGGATAAAACAGATACGCATACGCCTGGCGGTCGTTCCTTCCTACTCGTCCTCGCAGCTGATAGAGCTGACTCAAGCCATACAGGTCGGCTCTATCGATGATGATCGTATTTACATTGGGGATATCGATGCCATTCTCAATGATCGTGGTCGAGACAAGAACCTGGATTCCTTCGTGTACGAACCTCCGCATGGTATCTTCCAGTACCTTGCTGTCCATCTGTCCATGAGCACTTTCAATGACGAGGTCCGGAAGCTGGGTGGAGAGTTGTCTCACCACTTCATCAAGACTCTCAATCCTGTTGTGCAGGAAGAACACCTGACCTCCTCGATTCACCTCATCCCTGATTGCCTTGACGATGATGTATTCATCATACTCATCAATTTTTGTTTCAATTGGCATTCTGGCGATAGGAGGAGTGGTGAGCAGAGACATGTCACGAATCTTGAGCAGGGACATATAAAGCGTTCTGGGTATGGGAGTTGCACTGAGAGAGAGCGAATCTACACTGTTTCTCATGGTTTTGATCCGTTCCTTGTCCTTGACTCCGAACCGCTGTTCTTCATCAACCACCAACAGTCCGAGATCACGATAAAGCAAATCCTTCTGCAAAATCCTATGGGTCCCGAACAGAATATCCACCTTGCCCTCAGCGACAGCAAGCAAGGTTTGTTTTTGTTCTTTCTTGGGCACAATTCGAGACAAGTGGGCGCAACGCACAGGAAACGATCCTACCCGTTTGATGAAGTTGTCGTAATGCTGTTCTGCCAGAATGGTTGTCGGAGCCAAAAAAGCTACCTGTTTCCCACCCATAACCGCTTTGAACGCTGCTCTGAAGGCAATTTCGGTTTTGCCATATCCAACATCGCCACAAACCAATCGGTCCATGACCATTGGTTTTTCCATATCCTCTTTGATGTCCTCGATGCAGGTCAGCTGATCGGCGGTTTCATCAAAGGGAAACGAAGCTTCAAACTGCAACTGCCAATCGGTATCCTTGGGGAAGGCAAAGCCTATGCTGTTCTTTCGTTTCGCATACAAGGAAATGAGATGTTTAGCCAAATCCTCGGCATTTTTCCGCGCCTTGGCTTTTTTATTTTCCCACCCTTGTCCTCCCAATTTATCTTTCCTGGGAGCTCCTTGTTCACTGCCTATATAGCGTTGGACTAGATTTGCCTGTTCTATCGGGACATAGAGCATTTCGCCATCGGCATATGCAATCTTTATGTAGTCGCGTTCACGATCAAAACTCGAGACCCTATCGATTTTAACGAACTGCCCCACCCCATAATTCACATGAACGACATAGTCGCCTTCATTGAGATCGACAAAGGAATCAAGAGGTGAAGACTGGGTATGCTGCAGAGTTTTGACCACCTGCCGCCTTCTTCCAAAGATTTCATGTTCACATAGTGCTACCACTTTTTGGGAAGGTATGGAAAACCCTTCGGAAATCTCGTGATTTTCCCATTGCAGAAATTCAAAAGCTGAAAGCATCTGCATCAGACGTTGCTTCTGCAAAAGGTTTTCGGTGAAAACCGTTACCTGATATCCATTCTTCTGCAGTACCTGCAACTCTTCCTTGAGCAAGGTGAAGTTTCCAAAATATGAGCGAGGACCATCAATATCAAAGCGAAATGAACCTTCTTTCTGCCCTGCAATATCGAGAAGGGTAAGGCTCCTTTTGCATTTTTCCTGGAACGAGGGGAAGTCAAACAAGATCTCATCAGGTCTTTTAACGTCCCGATGTATCAGAAAAGCTTCGCGATACAAGGCCTTAGCTTCCAGTTGCAGACTATGATAACTGGTGGCAAGCCTTTGGTCTCCAATGAAACAAAAAAAATCATTATCCTGAAAATACGATTCTATCGAAGACGAGAGAAGCGATTCGTTGGTTGCATCAAGCAGGGAAATGGAAAACTTGTTGATACGTTCGGTGGTCTCTTGCGTGATGGGATTGTATTTGCTGATCTTGCCAACGGTATCCCAGTCGGCATAAATACGATAAGGAAAATCACTCTCATAAGGGAAAATATCCAAAACCTCTCCTCGAACGGTAAATTCCCCTGGCATGGAGGTCGCTACCGTATTGAGATACCCGGCTTTGGACAACTCTTCACTGAGTGATGTTGAATCGAATGAGGAACCTACCATAATGGTGAGTTCAGAATCGTTGAGAGCCTGAGGAGAAACCATTTGACTCACAAAAGGCCTGAGATGCGTGATGATGAGGCCTTGAGGACAATCCTTGATGGCGTTGAGTCGTTCCAACTGGGAATACTCTATGTTATCGCCGGTAAACTGGGAATAAAGCTTTCTTCCATGGCTAGGAAGATAGAGTGTCTTCACTTCTTGATTTGACAAAGGAGTCTGCATCACCGATTTCGCATCGACCTGAAAACCGCTGTCTTTCAATAATTGCAAGGCACTGTCCTCGGTCGGACAAATCACCCAGATTCTGTTTTTTCTTCCACGAGTGAGCATACGTAAAAAAACAGCCAAAGGATACCCTTCTATCCCATTGACAAAGAGGGGAAAGGCACCTGAAGCATACGCCTTGTACGCAGGACTGCTTTTGATATACGATTGCACTGATGTGGCGATAGTCATTTCCATAAGCGCCATTACCCTATCACGAGCAAGAAGGTTATGCAATAGAATGAAATTGCAACTTGAAAGAGAAAAACTGGATACCCTTGCATCTGCGGTGAAGAACGCAGGGCTCTATGCTAAAGAACAGCAGGCAAATATCCATCGAAGTTACAAAAATGATGGTTCGGTCATTACGGAAACCGACCTTGCCATTTCCAAGAGAATACTCTCCCTTATCAGCGAGTTGTTTCCTGAAGCCAACATCATCAGCGAAGAAACGCTCACTGCTTACCGCTCGGACGCACCGTATACATTCGTACTCGATCCCATCGACGGGACGGATGTCTACTCACAAGGGCTCCCCTCTTGGGCAGTTGCATTAGGAGTGCTGGACAACAACCGCAAGCCGGTAGGAGCCTATATTTGTGCACCCCGCTGGGGAATTGGAACAGACGGTCTTTTTCTACGCCTCGATCCAGGCGGGAACCTAATGGTCAATGATGCATTGTTTGAAGCCAAGGGTGATAAAGACCATCCCCATCAGATAACCATGGGATCAAGTGGCCAAAGATTGATGGATCTCTCGAATTTCGAAGGAAAGATACGAATTTTCGGCAGCAGCATCATACACATGCTCAGTCCCGTCATCTATGACCACTTCCAGGGATGCATCAACCAGAGTTGTTACATTTGGGATATTGTTGCAAGTCATGCAGTTCTGTTGCATGCAGGGATGGACATCCAGTATGTAGACGGGAAAAGCTTTGTCTATGATGATGCTTTGGTCTTGGAGAGAAAACCCTTCCCCCTTTCCTTCTATGCCGGGACACCTCGGTGCATAGAAGAAATGAAGAGACAGATTCCTGCTAAATAGCATCCTCTGTAATTTTTCCTTGTTCATACCAAGAACGAGCCAGATAGATGAATGGAGTATCGCAGATCGCTACTATCCACTTCAGGACAAAGGTGCTGACAATGATTTGCACGAGTACTGAAGTTGGATAGACGCCCCAAAAAGCAATGAAGGTGAACAGCAGGGTGTCGATGAGCTGGCTTACAAACGTACTGAGGTTGTTTCTCAGCCAGAGAGTGTTGCGTCCAGGTTTTTTGGCCTTCCAAAAGGCGAAAGCCCACACATCATGGAAATTGCTGATTACATAGGCGATCATGGAGCCTATGGCAATCCTGGGCATGAGCCCGAAGATGGTGGATAAGGAACCTTGGGCGATATCTGAAGAGGAAGGTTCGAACAACAATGCCGCCTGCATGAGGATGGTCATTGACAAGAGCGCGAAAAAGCCGATTTTTACAGCTTTTGCAGAGGCTTTTTTTCCATAAAACTCATTGAGAATGTCGGTTGCAAGGAATCCTGTGGCATAGACGATGTTTCCCAACGTAGCTTCGATGCCAAACAAGGAGATGTTTTTCGTCACTTGGATGTTCGCTATGATGATGCTGATGGGAACCCATATATACAGACCTAGTTTACCCCAATAGCGAAACGATAACATGATGGCGGCAAAATCCAGTAGCAACAAAACAATCCACAGCAATTCATTCATGATTCTTTTTCCTTACCATATCCACACTCAATGATTTCCAAAGGAAACATATCGAGGGCATATTCTTTGATTACAGATTCGAGAAACGGCTTCCTTACAGTTGCAACCACCTCAACAGAAGGAATCTGTAAAGCCCTTCTGAAGGAAGCATCCAACCCATCTCCATCAAGTTCAAACCGGCCTATTTCATCAAACACGACCAACTTGGCTTGGGAAAGATTCTGCATGATCTGGTAATTCATCCAGGCAAAGACCGAATCATCCACAAAAAATCGTTTATAGGTTCGCGCATCAGGCAAGGGATTGATGTCCATTACCACGCGTTCTTCCTTACTGGTGAGATCTTTCAGTCTATAGCAGGTTTTTTCAGGATTGGCAAGAGATAAAACGCCACATAGCTCGGAAGGCTCCAAAAAACGTTTTTCAAGATAAGCCATCAGTGTCGTGGTCTTGCCCCCATTCCTTTCTGCGGTGATGAGCGTTATTTTATTTGGCACTCAGAAAACTCTGCAATACATCAAAGGCCTTCATGGAGTGTTCCCGCTTGATGACGAATGTCAATTCATTCATCGTAGAAACAATCTCAATGACGTTGATCTGTTCCCAGGCCAGTCTGCGCACTGCTTCATAGACGATTCCTGGAGTCTGAAGAAAATCCCCTGTAAAAACCAAGGACAGGGCTACAAGATCATCCATCTTGTTAAGGACTTCTTCATCCTTCGCCAACTCGTTTACCAAATTACGGTATTTTTCGCTGACAGCAAGGGAGACTTCATGACTTCCCAGCGTGATGTTGAGGAAATCACCCTTTTCTGTCGAAATCTGATCGTATAAGGCACCCAGTTTACTGATGAAACTATCGCGTCTGACAAGATTCACATCAAAAATATTGGTCTTCATGACGATGCCGTATTCGACATTACCATGAACTTCCTTCATTGCACGTCCTTTCAGCTCTTCTCCGTAACGCCGAAGGGCCATCACGATGGCTGAGCTCTTCACTTCCTTGCCATACGCCTTTTGGACTTCCAGTTGGATTGCATCAGCATAGTTGCTGAACGAGAGGATACCGTTGATCAACATCTCATGAATGAAAGGGGACTTGTCTACTATACGCTTTACACAGCTGCTTACCGAATCTGCCATTGGTATCACTCCTTATATTGTGTTATTATTATCACAATAATCGAATTATTACAACATATTTGCTACAAATCCGCTTTAAATTTTACAATCTGTACCGATGAGATAAATACACTCATTTCACTACATATAGCGGATTGGCTCTCGTTAATTTGCATGAATTCGTAAAAATAAACACTAGTCATGTTGTTTGTAGGATAAAACAGTAGTATACTTCCATAAAAAGGAGAGACTGCCATGCGATGCCCACATTGCGGAGAAATGGATGACAAGGTATTGGAATCGCGGCAGAATGCCAGCGGTTCTTCCATCAGAAGAAGACGAGAGTGCAACAGTTGCGGTTACAGATTCACCAGCTATGAGCGGATCGAGGACAAACCGTTGATGGTAATCAAACGAGACGGGCGAAGAGAGCCGTTCGATCTGAACAAGCTGGGAAGAGGCATTCGGTCATGTACTGAAAAGCTGAAAGTAAGTGAAAGCACCATTGAACAATTGCTTCAGAGCATTGAAGACTCCATTATGCTCAAAGTCGGTTCAAAACGAGAAATTGCTTCTTCTGATATTGGAGACGAAGCGCTTAAGCAACTCAAACAAGTCGATCTGGTTGCCTATGTACGGTTTGCTGCTGTCTACAAAGCGTTCAATGACCTTGGTCAGTTCATTGGAGAAATCCAGCAACTGGGAGAAGAACTGAGTTAACGTGCATCAAACCACTTACCGGTCAGAGAATGTTCTATCGAGTCATTCAAATGTTCGGGTTTGAGTATTTCATTTGCACAATCAAGACAAAACGTATCGCTCATCCCAGCTACATAGTCATAAATCAATCGATCAAGAGATCCGTCATGTTTTTCATAGCTTTCTTTCATATCCTCGAGGTGATGAAAAAAGCCCATGGAAAGCATGTTCTTTTCACTGGCATACCCTTTCTCATCGAAACCATAGGTGGACATCAACATCTTGAGATAGTCGATGATCAATCGAAGAAGCCGGGTAAAATAGCGCTCATACCCTTCAAGCATGGGACTCTTGTATATGTATTCGTAGTTGAAGGCTATCATGGCTTGGATTGCAGGATAGATGTCGTCGCTGAAGCCAATTCCCCTTTCAGCATTTGAATGATCAATGACATCGTTCACCAGGGTATCGATGATCTTGGCATTGGTTGTTCCCAATTTTTCTTGAACGATACCGGGAAGCTGGGTTTTCTTTACGATGTTCAGACGTGAAGCATCTTCAAAATCACGCCCTATATAGGCGATGGCATCACTGAATCGGACAACTGCTGCTTCATAGCTTGAAGGTATGAGATGTTTCCTTGAGGTAATGGAATCCAAATCCTTGATTGCAAAGGTAGGTCGAAGGTTTTGCACCAGAGACTCACCATTGTGACATACTATTCCATCACGTACAGCATAGGTCAAATTCAATCCCTTACCATGCTCACAAAGAAAATCGACCACCCGAAGGCTGTTGACTTCATGTTCAAAGGGAGGAAAGCCATCCTCCTGCATGAACGAGGAAAGGATTTTTTCTCCTGTATGACCAAAAGGAGTATGTCCCAGATCATGCCCCATGCCGATGGCCCAAGCAAGTTCGGTATCCAGATCAAGGCCACGACAAATAGTTGAGGCTATGGATGCTACATGGAGGCAGTGTTCCATCCTGGTGCAGATATGATCGTTGCTTGGTGCAAAAAATACTTGGGTCTTGTGTTTGAGCCGGCGAAAAGGAGAAGAGTGGATGATTGCAGTGGTGTCACGATAGTAGGCACCTCGTACATCGGACGACCGCGCTATCTTGCGCTGTTTCAAAGCATCTTGACCAAGCTGATTTTCCATTTCCATAGTTATTCCCCAAATAGTACACCTATGGTATCATAGGAAAAGACCCTTGGAAAGCGGAGGCATTATTTTGGAAACATACGGGGTACCCCTTCTCTGTCTTCTTTTAAATTTTCTTGCCTTTACCGCCTGCATGAGGTTTCTCTTTTCACGTCAGGGCTTCTATTGGATTGTCCCCTTGTTGGTAACGATTTTTCTGTTGTGGCCAAATGCCCTCAGACTGTATCAGGTGGCTGGAAATGGAGCAATTCAAGCAACAGGCTTTTCCTACTTTGACCTCCAACCTCTTTTGTTGTCCCTTTTGTGGTATGCGATGATCGTCACTTTCCACTATGCCTTGAAAAAGACAGTACGAGCAAACTATCATCATGAACAAGTCAAGAAAAATCTTCATGAAGCCCGATATCAGATGTCGGTGGAATCCGTCACCCATCAGAGAAAAGAACAAAGAAGAAAACATTACTTCACCAATGCACCTGCTAGAACTCCACGTCTTCAGGCATACAGCAGTGAATGGACCGATTTGTTCGACCAACGCTGAGCATGGATACACACCTCTTCTTCTGCGGCATCAAACACTGCGGAAAATCCACCCTTGGCAGATTGGTAGCCCAAAAGATGGGTACGTTCTGCGTGGACAATGATGATCTTATACTCGCCGATCTTCATGGATATCCTTCCATACGAGCCATGTATAAAAAAGAAGGCAAAGCCTCTTTCATGGAGAAAGAGACGGAGACACTTAAAAGATATCTGGAGAATAACAATCAGAAATGTATTGTCAGCCTAGGAGGAGGAGCATGTGACAACCTTCCCCTCATATCCCTCATCAAACGCTATGGGAAAGTGGTATATCTGCAGGTTGACGAGAAAGTATTGCTGAAGCGAATCCTTGTCGATGGCATTCCTCCCTTCCTTGACAGCCAGGATGTGGAAGGTTCATTTGCCGCCTTGTATGCCGATCGCCATGAACGCTATAGAAAATTATCTGACATTATGGTAAAATTGCCGGATTATCCGGATATCAAGGATACGGCAACATTCTTGTTTTCCAGTCTTTCTTAGGAGTTTTTATGGGTCACAACAGTTTCGGTTCTGCATTTACCATCACCACCTTCGGGGAGTCGCATGGCGAAGGGCTGGGAGTCATCATCGATGGAATCCAAGCTGGATTTCGTTTGGACCTTGATGCAATACAACAAGAAATGGATCGAAGAAGGCCTGGCGGCAACGTACTCGGAACGGAAAGAAACGAACAGGACAAGCTGGTCATTCTATCAGGCATGTACGAGGGGATGACCACAGGCACTCCTCTTGCAATGATGCTCTTCAACACCAATCAACGTCCCTATGATTACTCAAACCTTGAAAACGTCTTTCGTCCTGGTCATGCAGACTGGTCGTTCTATAAGAAATACGGCGTTCGCGACATCCGAGGAGGGGGCCGCTCCTCAGGGCGGGAAACCAGTGCACGGGTGGCAGCAGGTGCTGTAGCAAAGCAGATTCTTGCCCAACAAGGAATCAAGATATTCGCTGGCACCGTACAGGTTGGCTCGGTCATTGCAGAAAAACGCAATTGGAATGAAACTGATAATCCGCTTACCTGTCCCGACAGAGAAGCCGCTCTCAAAATGAGCCGACTCATAGAAGAAATTCGTCTGGAAAAGGACAGCATCGGAGGAATCATCGAATGCAGGGTGACCGGGGTGAAACCAGGGTTGGGAGAACCTGTGTTCGGTAAACTTCAGGCCTTGCTTGCACATGCAGTGATGAGCATCGGAGCTATCAAAGGCATACAATTTGGAGACGGATTTGCCTGCGCCACCATGCGTGGAAGCATGTTCAATGACCAAAGGAACGGAGATGGTTTTCTATCCAATCATGCTGGAGGCATGCTCGGTGGTATCTCAAGCGGGCAAGAAATCATTCTCCAGGCTGCTGTAAAACCTACTGCTTCCATAGCCCGGCCCCAACAGACGATCAACAAACAAGGGGAAACTTCAGTCCTTGAGATTGAAGGCAGACATGACCCCTGCATTTGCCCACGCGCTGTAGTGGTGGTGGAAGCAATGGTCGCCATCACTCTATTGGATCTCTACTATACTGCTTTTGGAAAACAACAATGAATGATAAACCTCTTATAGTCCAAAGCGATAAAACCATGTTGCTCGATGTCCATCACGAATCAGCTGAAGCATGTCGAGCGGACTTGGTGCGCTTTTGCGAGCTTATAAAAAGTCCTGAACACGTACACACCTATGCTTTGAGTGCAATTTCTCTATGGAATGCTGCTTCCAGCGGCGTAAACAGCGAATACATCTGTGATCGAATCCAATTCTGGTCAAGATTCCCAGTAAGCGACAGTGTCCTCTATTATATCAACGACATCGCATCCCGATTCGGCAAGGTGGTCCTTACGGAAAGCGATGACCCCATGTACTATAAACTTGAAGTGAAGACCGATCGTATCAGGACAGAACTGATGTCCCGCAAGAACATTGCAAAAATGATGATCGTCAACGGTGTCAGGTCTTTTTTGATTGAAAAATATTACCGGGGGGAAGTCAAGCTCCAACTGATTAAATTAGGCTACCCTGTCGATGACCGCATTGTCTTGGAGCGGGGGCCTACGGTACCCATGCAGTTCAAGAAAACTAATTCCAAAGGTGAGAAATTTGTCATCCGTCCTTATCAGGTACAGGCAGGACAAGCCTTGCTTGGAGATTTGGGGCCCGGCTGTGGATATGGGACGATCGTGCTGCCCTGTGGTTCAGGAAAGACCGTTGTAGGCATGAACATCATGACCCAACTGCAAACCCGTACCTTGGTGGTGACCACCAATGTTGCAGCCGTGCATCAATGGATGAGTGAAATACTTGATAAAATGGATTTACAGCCAGACCAAGTGGGCGAATACACAGGCGAACGAAAAGATCCAAGAGAGGTCACCGTCTGTACCTACCAAGTACTCACCTATCGGCCGGATAAAGACGGCCCGTTCCCCCATCTGGAGTTGCTCACCAAGGGCGAATGGGGACTGATCATTTATGATGAGGTCCACATGCTTCCTGCTCCGGTTTTCAAGATAACCGCAGAGTTGCAAGCGGTCTATCGAGTAGGACTCACCGCTACCTTGGTACGCGAAGACGGCAGAGAAGACGAAGTGTTCTCACTCGTTGGTCCCAAACGATTCGACGTGCCTTGGAATGAGTTGCAGCAACAAGGATTCATTGCTGAAGCGTACTGCAATGAAATACGAGTCGACCTCCCTCCTGATTTGGAAATCCCCTATGCCTTGGCAAACAAGCGGGAGAAATACCGTTTGGCCAGTGAAAATCCCTTGAAACTCGATGTGGTGAAAGCCTTGGTCGCCCGCCATCCTGATGATTTCATCTTGATTATCGGACAATACATCAATCAACTGGAAACCATTGCTGCTGCATTCAACCTTCCCATCATCACGGGAAGCACTCCCAATGCGAAACGTGAAGAACTCTATCGGGCATTCAAAGAGGGTGAAAACCATATACTGGTGGTCAGCAAAGTTGCTAATTTTGCCATCGACTTACCCGATGCCTCAGTAGCGATTCAGGTTTCAGGGACCTTTGGCTCCCGCAGTGAGGAAGCTCAGCGCCTTGGACGAATCCTTAGGCCGAAAAACCGCTCCAGTTTCTTTTATTCAGTGGTGACACGCTACTCCAATGAAGAGGAGTTTGCAGCAAATCGTCAAAAGTTCCTTGCAGAGCAAGGTTATTCCTACGAAATCGAGGTATGGGCCAATTGACAGATTACGCAAAAGAAAAATTCAAGAATCTCCTCAGCCGATACACAGAGGATAACTATTTCTATATAGCCAGGAATTATCTTGGTCTGATACCTACTCCCTTCCATAAACCTGCCATCACGACAAGGCTCTGTTCTTTCTTCTCGCAACAGACCATCCAAGAAAGAATCATCAGTCTGCTTGATGAAATGGATTGTACCATACTCAGTCTGGTCAGCGTTTCCTCCTCCATCGATGCCCAGACATGTACCGCGTTGTTGAAAGGCAAATGGAGCTATGGAACGCTACTAAGGCGGGTTTCAAACCTCCAAGAACGCATGGTACTGCTTAATGACGAAGGGAAATTGGTCTTCAACCCTTTGCTTGAGGAGCGGCTTAAAAGCCTCTGTTCCCTAAAGCCCTTGTTTGGAACTGAACAAAACAGACAAAAAAGCACTCCCTACTGTTCCACAGAGTTTGTTCGTGCCTATATATCGTTGATTGAAAAAGAGAAGAAAGTTGTTTTCAAAGATGAATATGCCCTTTTTTTCCCCGCCTATAATCTAGAACAGTTACAACTGATTTTCACTTCCTTGACAGACACACTTAATAAGTTGTGCATCATCTACCAGCAGAAGGACCGCAAGACATCAATCAACTACACAAAGGTGCATCAGTTGCTTTCCCTCAACGACAGACAGTTGTTGTGTTTTCTTGTAGCCTTTGATCTGGATGAACGAGCTATCAAGGAAGGGGTACAGTTTACCAACAATCTGATCGCCATCTTGGAGAAAATTGGGTGCTGTGATACCTCTTCCCTTAAACTTCTTCTGCGTACGCTCGCATTGAAGGCGGGTATCCGATACGACTCTTCCTTGATTGATTGTTTGAGCAAGTGGGGTTTGATTACCCTCGATGAGCTGTGGTATGCAAATCAAATTGAAGAGAATGTGGGACGTACCACCTTGGTAGTTGATAGTGACAATACCATCAGCTACAGCGGAAGCTGCTGTAAGGATGACATCTTGTACCGCTTTGCAGACATCTGTGTTCTCGATAGGCAAACCAGTTACAAAGTGACACCACAGAGCTTCACCCGAGGCTTGGACAACCTTCTTGTCTGGGAACAAGTGAAGACGTATCTTGAACACAACAGTTATCCCAGCATGAGCATATCGCTGATAAAACTGCTGCAGATAACCTATGAACGGTATCATCAGATTACCATTTATGATGGAATCGTACTCACTTGTGACGATAGGACCGCTCGACTTATCGAAAACCTTGAGAGCATTCAGGAACATCACTTGCAGACCATCGCTGCTAATGTGTATTTGATGCGACGTTCCACAGAAATGCTCTGGCGTCAGATCCTTACGTCATCAGGCGTCCTGCTTCCATCAACCATTGCAGATGAACAGGTGGAAGTGATACATCGGGAGGATAACTTCATTTTCACCCTTTTGCTCAAAGAGAGCACGATCGAGCCTCTTGTAGTGGACATAATGGAATTCTCTGATGAAAAACATATGGACGAAGACCCTTCCATTGCCAATGCAATTGAAAAGGCCACCCTTACATCCTCACAACGTCAGGACCTCGAACACCGCTATAATGCTCGAATGATTCTCATAGAGGAACAGATTGTTCCTCAGGTGGTAAATGGGGTCATTGAGGCTGGGGGGTTTGATTACCAAGGCAAAGTCGGTCTTTGCCGTCAGGCAGTGGGGAAACAGAACATCGCGCTTCAACTTCAGTTGACCGATCAAGAACTGGTGGTCCAAGCATTGGAAGTTGCATACACACCTCAAAAAGAAGCATTGCTGAAAGCCGCAGTCATGCCGACCATGGAAGTGAAAATCATCCCGGTCAGCAAAATTTTCTTAGTCAGGCAGCTTCGATATCACCTCTGTTGATTAGATTTCAGGCTCAATCCAGTGGGGATAGTGATATCCGGTGAAGGCTTCAAACTGAAGCTTTCCTTGCTCTATGAGCATTTCTCCACCGCTGATGACCCTACAGCCCGCCTCTTTTGCTCGTTTGAAAAACGAAGTTTCTTTTGGTTGATAAATCAACTCATATGCAATTTCTTTACCAGAAAATACAAAATCAGGAACAGGATTTTCACCTAAATGGGGAGCCATTCCTACATTGGTTGTCTGTACCACCAAATCTACAGCCCCGCTATAACGATTGCAGTTTTCCAAGGTATCGTACGTGCTCATCGTCTCACCTGCCAAGGCTTTTGCATGTTCAATGGTTCGATTGATGACCGTCACTTTGATACCGTGGTTATGCAAAGCCCAGATTACAGCCCTGCTGGCACCACCTGCTCCAATGACCAATGCGGAGTGGATTTTTCCTGTTGCTATTTCCGATGAAAGAGGAGCCATGAATCCATAGTAGTCAGTATTGGTTCCCTTCCACATGTTCTGGATACGTACGATGGTATTGCACGCTCCAATCTGTTTGACCTCACGGGTTATTCGCCCCAGATACGGTTGTACGTCACGTTTGTAGGGAACGGTGACAGAGAAACCGTGGATCTGCAGCATGTCGGCAAGCTTGAAGAACGCCCGTACAGAATCCACTAAAAAGGGAACATACACCGCATTGTAGTGAATTGCTTCAAATCCAGGGTTGTGAATCATTGGAGAAGCGGTATGGAGAACAGGATTACCGATGATTCCGAAAATATGGGTCTTGTCATTGAGTGTATCAGCACGGTAAAGCTCGCTCATGACTTGGGCACTGAGATGTCCAGGAGCGGCTTTAGTATCGCTGCAAAATGAAAGCATCGATCCGCACTTTTTATAAAGAATACGTGTGCAGATACCGAAATCTCCCATACCTATAACGATTTTTTCTTTGACCTCTTTTAGTTCTTCCTGAATTCTGAACAAGGAAATGATGTCTATCATGCTCTTGGGAGTCACGGCGACCTTTGGAATGTCACCTTTTGCAGCAAGCTTTGAAATCTTTCCATAAATATCGGCGGGAACACACTCGAAATTATGATATGAACGGATGATTCTCATTCCCCTCTGCTTCATTGAGGCTTCAAAATCGACCTTCTGTTCGAAAAGCGGATCCTTGAACTTGAGATCGCTCTTTTTCACATCGTCTTCAATATCAACATACGAGAAGTCTCCCTTAGCGGTTTCATAGAGAAGTTGCAACCTCTGTTTTTCAGGAAGATTACACTTACCTCCATCGCTGACCCTTCTCAGGGTAAGAATAACAGGGATCTCTACCGTAGAAGGAAAGGAAGAAGCGATTTTCTGTTCATCGGCACATAAATAATCCATCCGCAGTTCGGCGAGGGATATCCACTGCCGGTTACGTTCTACCAGGTTCCGGTTCTCTTCTAGAGTAGAGCCGGTAAGAGTAAGGCAAAGCACTGTAGACCTCCTGGAGTTAGGTGGATTGTCACCGAACACTTGCTTGTGTTAAGGTTATCATAACGTCAAACAACGGGCTTTTCAACACCCGTTTACATAAAGGGGTCGTACAGTGGCAACGTTGCAGGTACAAAGCGTGCACCTTGCATTTGCAGATAGGGATATTCTCAGCGATATTGCATTCACTCTTACAGAAAAAAGCAGAAGTGCTTTGGCCGGTGGAAATGGAAGCGGAAAATCCACCCTACTGAAAGTGATCAGTAACCAGATGGTCAGTGACAGTGCAAGCATCAGTTCAACAAAAAACATGCGCATTTCTTATCTCCCCCAAAGTGACATCGTTTTCGAAGAAGGAACGGTGTACGATGAAGTGGAAAAAGGATATCAACGATTTGATGCGGTCTTGCAGGAAAAACGTGAGATAGAAGCTAAGCTCGCCCACTCCACAGAAAACGAAAACACCTACCCTCTCTTGGTGCGGCTGGGAGAGATGGAAGAGATGTTGTTGGATGAAGGCTATTTTTCCCGCAAGGAATTGATAGAACAGATTCTTGCAGGTCTTGGGTTTTCGAAAGCGGATATGACCAGACAGTGTCTGGAATTCTCCGGTGGGTATCAGATGCGCATTGCCTTGGCGAAAGTGCTGGTTGAACAGCCCACCATCATGTTGCTCGACGAACCGACCAACTACTTGGATATTGAAGCCCGGTATTGGTTGAAGAACTACCTCAAGGTATTTGAAGGTGGCGTGATGATTGTTTCCCATGACCAGAACTTTCTTGATGATACCGTCAACGAAGTCTTTGAACTTTTCAATGGGAAACTTACCCGGTACAGTGGAAACTACACCAAATACCTACAGCAGAGAGAACTGGAAATAGCCCAGATGGAAGCAGCGTTCAAACTGCAACAGGAACAATTGGAAAAGACGGAACAATTCATTGAAAAATTCCGTTATAAGGCAACAAAGAGCAAACAAGTCCAAAGCCGCATCAAACAGATGGAAAAAATCCAAATTGTTGAAGTACCTTCACACTTGAAGCAGCTCACATTCACCTTTCCCCCAGCGCCCCATAGTGGAAATGATGTGGTGATCGTGGATCATTTGCAGAAGAACTACGGGGAGCAAAGCATTTTCAATGACCTGTCATTTTTGCTGAACAAGGGAGACCGTCTTGCTGTAACAGGCAAGAATGGAGCAGGTAAGAGCACCTTGTTGAGAATGCTGTGCGGAGAGGACTCCTCATATACAGGAACAATACGACTTGGAAGCGGGGTAACCATCGGGTATTTTGCCCAAGATACAGAAAAGACTCTTAATCCAAGCCTGTCGGTTCTTGAAGAAATCTCATCGATAGCGGCAACTGCGGACCAACCAAAATTGCGGAACTATCTTGGTTCTTTCCTTTTTTCAGGAGACGATGTGTTTAAAAGTGTTTCCGTACTGAGTGGAGGTGAACGCAGTAGACTTGCTTTGTTGAAGATACTTCTCCACCCTGTAAATCTTTTAATACTAGACGAACCCACCAACCACTTGGACATCAACGCAAAGCAGATGCTTTTACAAGCTCTCAAGCAATATGACGGAACCATGGTCTTTGTTAGCCACGATTCGTATTTCATTGAGCACATCGCAACAAAAATCCTTTATTTGACGGAAGATAATCCTCCTGAGTTCTTCGACGGTGATTACTCGTATTTTTCATATAAACTTGAACAAAAAGAAAAAGTTGAAGAAAAGGCAAAACAATCCAAGGAATCGGGTGAACCCTTCGAGGCTCGCCTTCCCGCCCTTTCTTATAAAGAGACGAACAAACTGAGAAATCGTCTTACAAACCTTAAAAGGCAAAGTGACAATCTCTTGGATGCGCAGCATACGTTGAGCAAGAGACTAAAAGAAGTCACCCATCTGATGTCCTTGGTGGAAAACTACAGTGATGCAAAAAAAATCACCACTTTGGTAGATCAGAAGGAAAAACTCGAAACTGAGTTGGAAGAAAGTGAAAACCAGTGGTTGACCCTTTTTGAGGAAATGGAACAATTGGAGGCCTCCCTTGCCTAGTATTCTTGATTTTACAGACCGTGTGGTTTTAGCCTCACAGTCAATTGCTCGAAAAAGATTGCTTGAAGATCTGGGCCTCCAGGTCATCGTGTCTCCCACCGATTGTGACGAGAGTCATTCACCAATGGCTCCAGGTGAAGTAGTACAACTTCTTGCTCGAAGAAAACTTGATGCCTATCGACAAAGTCATATGGAATATACATTACCTGTATTGTGTTGTGATACGCTGGTTTGGCACAACAACCATCTTATAGGAAAACCTTCAGATAGGAAGATTGCCAAACAACAACTTCAATCTTTCAGTGGAACGCCTCAATTGGTCTATTCAGGTTGGGCTCTCTGGTATGAAGAGAGCATTTTTGAGGGAACCGATGTTGCAACCGTTCATTTCAAGGAACTCTCAGAATCTATCATAGAGTCGTATCTGGATACAGAAGAATGGAGAGGTGCTGCAGGATCGTATAGGATACAGGAACAGGGAAAATTCCTGATAGATCATGTTGAGGGTGATTTTGCTACCGTAATAGGCTTGCCACTTTTACAGATTTCTGAAATACTGAATGGCAACTGTGCCCGTTAGTGATGGCATAGAATTTCCGCCCCTGCGGGGGTGAGTAACAGATGAAGGGTGACACACAGAAAATACCGTACTTTGTATGGTTGTGTTGTCAGACAGGAGGATTATGTCCGTAGTAACCATGAAAAGCCTGCTCGAATCAGGCGTGCATTTCGGTCACCAGACCAAAAGATGGAATCCCAAGATGGCTCGTTTTATTTTCAGCCAGAGAAATGGAATTCATATCATCGACCTGCAGAAGACTTCTGCATGTATCGTTGAAGCCTATGACGCTGTAAGAGCCGTTGTAAAACAGGGGAAGACAGTTCTGTTCGTAGGAACCAAGAAACAGGCTCAACAAGCAATCGAAACTGAAGCAAAGCGCTGTGGCATGCCCTACATCAACAATCGTTGGCTCGGTGGTATGCTTACCAACTTCACCACTATCAAGAAATCCATTGCAACCCTCAAGAAAATTGAGAAGATGGAAATTGATGGTACATTCGAATCACTTACCAAGAAAGAAGTTTCCCTGCTCACCAAGCAGAAAATCAAACTTGAGAAGAACCTTGGTGGTATCAAGGATATGAAAGATCTCCCTGGAGCTCTTTTCATCATTGACACCAAGAAGGAAGCCATCGCTGTTGAAGAAGCAAAGCGTCTCGGCATCCCTGTGATCGCTGTTGTTGATACCAACTGCGACCCCTCAGATATCACCTATCCTATCCCCGGAAACGATGACGCAATTCGTGCCATCAGCCTCTTCGTGGAAATCATCGCCAATGCAGTTGTCGATGCTGATAATGAAGCTGGAATCCAGATCATTGAATCTCTTGGAAACGAAGATGAAGCTGCTGATGAAAGCGCTAATGCAGTAGAAGAGAAAGAAACAATTGTTTTCTCTACTGACGAATCATCAGATTTCTCTGACTTCGAAGAAGTGAAAGCTGCTGCTGTTGAAGTAGTGGAAGAGGAAGTTGCAGAAGAGAAGAGTGTCATTAGTGTTGACGAAGAAACCTTGTACAAGGACTAAGGAGAGTACGCATGGCTATTACCGCTGAAGAAGTAAAAAAACTGCGTGACGCTACTGGCGCAGGTATGATGGATTGCAAGAAAGCACTTACCCAGGCAAACGGCGATTTCGCTGCTGCTGAAAAAATCCTCAAGGAAATGGGACTTGCTGCTGTTGCAAAACGTCAGGATAGAGCAACCGACAATGGTCGTATTTTCGTAAAAGTCACCTCTGCTAAAGCTGTTATGGTTGAACTTTCCTGTGAAACCGACTTTGTGGCTGGAAATGTTGAATTCGCCAAACTCGGAGAGAGTATTTGTGAAGTCGTCCTTGAAAAGGGCTATACCGAGATCAACGACGAATTGGTTGGCATGGTCAATGACCTGATCAGCGTAATCAAAGAAAACATGGGCCTCAAGCAGATTCTGGTTTTCCCACTTGGTGAGAATGAGTTTGCTTCCAGTTACCTCCACGGTGAAGGTTCATTGGGTGTTGTCGTACTGTTCAAGGCCGACAAGGCTGAATTGTTCGCCAACGAGGCAGTTAAGGAATTTGCAAACGACTGTGCACTGCATGTAGCTGCATTCACTCCTTCCTACCTCTCCTCTTCCGTTGTTGATGCATCCTATGTTGCAGAACAGACCGAGATTTTCACTGCTCAGGCAGCTCTTCTTGGCAAGCCTGCAAAGGTTGTTGAAGGCATCGTCAAGGGTAAGCTCAACAAGCATCTTTCTGAAATCTGTTTCCTCCAGCAACCGTTCGTCAAGGATGATTCCATGAGTGTTGAGAAGAAGGCTGCAGAAATTGGCAAGAATGCAGGCGGAAAGCTTGAAGTCGTAAACTACACTTACCTTCGCGCCGGCGCAGCTTCCTGCGCTAACTAAGGTTCATCGATTCATATACACCGCTCACTTCTGTGAGCGGTCGTTTTATTGGAGATTTCTATGCAACAGGTTTTAGATACTTGCGAAAGCAAAATGCAAAAAAGTCTTGAAAGTCTTACTAAAGACTTCTCCGCACTCCGTACTGGTCGTGCATCGGCTTCTCTCTTGGATAAAATTAGGGTTGAATACTATGGAAACGAGACACCCATCAACCAGGTTGCCACCATCAGCGTTCCAGAAGCAAGAATGATTGTCATCCAACCTTGGGACAAGAGCATCCTTTCATCCATTGAAAAAGCAATCCTAAAAAGTGATCTTGGACTTCCCCCGAACAACGACGGAAAGCTCATTCGTCTTAATTTCCCCCCATTGAATGAAGACAGACGTAAACAACTCGTCAAAACTGCAAAAGCTACAGCTGAACAGTCTCGTGTTGCCATGCGGAACATCCGTCGTGAAGCTATGGATGAACTGAAGAAAATGCAGAAAGCTGGGGAAATGAGTGAAGATGAGCTCAAAGATGCTGAAGCAAAGATCCAGAAGATGACTGATTCCTCCATTGCTCAGGTAGGCACCCTTGCCGACGAGAAGGAAAAGGAAATCATGGAGATCTAGGATGGAAGTGAAACCCGTTGTCCCTACTCACCTTGGCATCATCATGGATGGCAACGGGCGATGGGCACAGAAACGTGCCCTACCTCGTACAGCCGGCCATCTTGAAGGCCTTAAAGCTTTAAAAAAAGTAATCAAGGAAGCTTCGGTGCAAGGCATCGGATTTGTTACATTCTATGTCTTTTCCACGGAGAATTGGAAACGAAGCGAGCAAGAAGTATCCTACCTCATGAGTTTGCTTGTTTCCAAACTCCATGGAGAACTTTCCTTTTATAATCAATATGGAATTCGTATTCTCTTCCGTGGAGATTTGGAAGGTCTTCCAAAAGATGTTCAGAAAGTTATCAATGATACGGTTACCTCAACACAAAACAATTCAAAGATTTCTTGTATTTTAGCCATCAACTATGGCGGTCGGAATGAAATATGCCGTGCGGTCCATCGTTGTCTTGACGAAGATCCTGCGTACAACATCACTGAGGAAGCCATTGCTTCACATTTGGACTTGCCCCAAGTACCTCCAGTCGATATGATAGTGCGTAGTGCGAATGAAAAACGATTAAGTAATTTTCTACTCTGGGACAGTGCATATGCCGAGTTTGGATTCTATGAAAAACTTTGGCCGGACTGGAATGGAGAAGATGTCAAACAAATCTGTTTTGATTTTTCGCAAAGAGTAAGGAAATATGGAGGGGTACAATGACTTCACTTGGAAAAAGGATTCTAACAACGGTTGTTGCAGTACCTACCCTATTCAGCACTATTTTCTTTCTTCCTTACAACCATTATCTGGCCCTCTCATTTCTTGCGATGATCACTGTTGTCCTCGCCAGCATGGAACTGAAGACCCTCTACACCAAGGCTGAAGGCATAAAAATCCATCTCCCTGCTTGGACCACCGCGTTCCTGCCTCTTGCCCAGTGGTTGGAGATAGCATATTTCCCGCAGCTACCACTTTTAGATCTGACGGTTGTAATCTTATCTTTGACGTTCTTTGCCACAGAACTATCAGTGGGACAGCATGACGACTTCTCCAAGACGCTCTCCAGGATTGGGGGTGCAAGCCTCATCATCATCTATCCAGGGCTTCTCATCACCTTTATCGTCCGTTTGATTTCACTACCCCACACATCAGCATTCCTGATTCTTTTCTTCTTGCTGGTTTTTGGTAATGACGTGTTTGCCTTTCTCTTTGGAATGTCTTTTGGTAAAAACAACAAAGGCATCATCAAAGTCAGCCCGAATAAGAGTCTCGCAGGTTTTATCGGAGGTACTCTCAGTACCATTCTGCTCTCTGTTCTCTTCATCTACTTTGTTCCAGGAATCAAAGATGAGCTCACCATTGTACAAGCCGTCCTGCTTGGGTTACTCACCAGCATCAGTGCCAATATCGGTGATCTCATTGAAAGTGCATTCAAACGTTCAGCAAAAGTTAAAGACAGCGGCAACATCATTCCCGGAAGAGGGGGATTGTTGGATTCGATAGACTCGCTGCTCGCCAGTGCTCCCGTGTACTGGTTGCTGCTCACTTTGTTTTAGGCAATGAAGAAAAAAATCATATTGCTTGGTTGTACCGGTAGCATTGGTACTACGGCAATACAAGCTATCAGAGATTCTAAGCTCGATGTACAGGTTGTCGGTATTTCTGCCCATTCAAATCAAGACAGTCTTTTCAATCTAGCTTCTGAGCTTGGTTGTAACGCTGTCTGTTTGACAGGAAAAGCGTGTCCTCCTTGCACTTCAATATGTACCTATAGTTTTTTCTCTGGATTGAGCGAGATGCTTGCTTCTCTTGAGGCCGATATTGTTCTTAATGCAATTGCAGGATTCGATGGTCTTCAAGCCTCCTTGCTTAGTCTTAAGCATGGTTTTGATTTGGCTCTTGCCAATAAAGAAAGCGTCGTGTGTGCAGGTTCATTTCTTTTTGACTATGCAAGAGAAAATCATCGTTCCATCATTCCTGTCGACAGCGAACATAGTGCCATTTCTGAGCTTCTCAAGAAAAGAGATCCGCTTGAAGTGGATACACTGATACTCACCGGAAGTGGAGGGCCTTTCAGAACCCTCCCGCATGAACAATTTTCATCAATTACTGTTGAACAGGCTTTGAACCACCCTACCTGGAATATGGGAAAAAAGATAACCATCGATAGTGCAACCTTAGCGAACAAGGCCCTTGAGGTCATCGAAGCCTCCTATCTTTTCTCCTTCCCTGCAAACAAAATCGAAGTGGTCATCCATCCTCAGTCAATCGTTCATTCCATGATCAGGCTCAAGGATGGGGCTGTATACGCTCAATTGGGGAATCCTGACATGACACTGCCAATCGTCAATGCCTTGCAACAGGATTCAGTCAATCTGGTAAAACCCCTGGACTTCTCCATGTTGTCACTGACGTTTGAAAAACCTGATATCCAACGTTTCCCCTTGCTCGGACTTGCATTTACCATCCTGGAAAGAAAAGGGTCTTCCGCACTTGCTTTCAATGCAGCAGATGAAGTTGCTGTACATGCTTTTCTTGACAAGCGTTGTTCATATCAAGAAATGATAGGTGTCGTACAAAAGACTCTAGAGAGGAAATGGGAACAAACCCCATCTTCCTTTACAGAAACCCTTGCTTTGGACGCTGAGGCGAGGAAGTTGGCAAGAAGCTTTTTATGAGCAACATCATGATGCTGATCCTTAAGTATGCCATCGGGCTTCTAGGTATCGCTCTGGTGGTAGTCGTGCATGAAATCGGTCATCTTGTAGTTGCAAAATTCAGTGGTATCGGGGTTGAGGTATTTTCTTTTGGTCTCGGTCCAAAAGTCTGGGGTAAAGAGTATAAGGGAACTGAATTTCGATTGAGTCTTCTGCCTCTTGGTGGTTTTTGCCGAATGAAAGGTTCGGATGACCTCAGCCAAGCTCTTTTAAAGAAGTCAAAGTCCTTTACGCATACTGAAGATGGCTCTCTTTTTTCAGTACATCCTCTAAAACGAATGGCCACCTATTTAGCTGGACCTTTTCTCAATATCCTATTCGCCATTTTCCTCTACTCAATTCTTGCTTCCACACCGTATCGAGTAATATCAACTGAACCAGTCATTGCGACAATCAATGAATATCCTACGTTATTCGGAGGGGCAACCAGTCCGGCGTTCGAATCAGGTCTTCGAACCGGTGATACAGTTTTGGCTTTGAATGAAACCCCCATTCGGGATTGGGAAGCATTGGAAGATTTGCTTCTACAAAGTGAAGGAATTCAATTATTCACTGTTCTTAGGGACAGCAAGGAGATCATCATTTCTGTTGCTGGAGAGCTGACAGAATCCGGCCCTCGTTATGGTCTGAGCCCTGCCCAAAAACCCATTGTTGGCAAGGTGAGACCCAATACACCCGAAGCTGAGGCCTTATTGAAAACAGGAGATGTAATCGTTCAAGCAAATGGAATCAACATCTCCAATGATTTGGATCTTCTTGTTGCCTTACCGCTCAATACAAACCAGACTACTTTGATAGTAAGTAGGGATGGAACGAATACAGAGATATCATTCAGACCGAACCTTGATGAAAATGGTAGAGGTGATTGGAATTTTTCGCTTCAAGGAAAAAACCGTGAAGTCGAAGCCCCTCCCTTCTCTTTGCAAAATGGGTGGCACACCACCATGAACATGGCCAGAGACACGTTGTATGCGTTGCTGGCAATCATCCAAGGGGAATCCTCAGATGTGCGTCAGGAGTTCACAGGAATGGCCCGTGCTGCCTTGATGATTGGAGATATCACT
>JAQVVB010000091.1 GCA_028699215.1 Sphaerochaeta sp.
CCAACGGTGCGAGGGTGAGGATGGAGCAGGTGGTATAACACCCGGGATTGGCGATCAAATTGGAAGTGGCGATTTTTTCCCGGTACAATTCACAAAGGCCATAGACAGAAGAAGACAACAACTCCTTACTGAAGTGTTCTGTTTTGTACCAGCTCTCATAGGTGGAAGCATCACTGAGCCGGTAGTCGGCTCCCAGATCGATGATGACACAACGAGAAAGGATGTCAGCATTCACTTTCTTGCTGGCCATTCCATGAGGAAGCGCAAGAAAGAGCACCGAACATTTATAGCTGGCTTCTTCCAAGTTCTCTTCTTCCAGAGTGAGGTCACACAATCCTTTCATGGAGGGGTAGATGTCGGAAAACCTTTTCCCCACATAGGAGTGTGAAGCAAGATACATGATCGAGACGGCAGGATGATGAGACAGAAGGTATACCAGCTGAGCTCCTGCATATCCTGTTGCTCCAATGATTCCAACGTTGACCATTTCTTCCTCCTAGCTCGATTGTGGTATAATTATACAAATTAATCCGTTCTTGACCAGTATCTATGCATATTATTTCATAAAATACTGTATAAATATTAATTAAACCAGTCAATTCTATGGGAAGCAAAAGCAAATCCCAGCTTCTGATGCAAAGCAACAGAGGCTGTGTTATCCTCTACGATGTGGCAGTAAGGAACCTTATGCTCATCAAGCAGACGGTTGCAGTATTCCTTTTCCAATTCATACCCAAGATGTCTTCTTCGATAGTTTGGGAATATCTCCAGCATTCCCAAGGTCCCTTCCTGATGGGTGCCCATGAAGCCTGCAAGCTTCCCCTCCACTTCAATGCCCAGCATTACATTATCTGCAAGCCGGGAACGTACATATGCTGCATCACCAAGGTGGTAGTGTTCCAAAACAACATCCTCATCAGCTAAACTCAAGATCCTGAACTCAACATCCTTGGAAACCTGATAACGCTCTTGATGAAGACAACACGCCTGTAGACAGCGAAAGGTCTTTTTCATACCCTGATCTTCCAAATACTCTGAAACAAAGCTTTGATGCACCGAAAAAGGATTGGTGCATCCTACCAAATATGAGGCGAAGCGTTGGGTTGCAGTGCTTTCAAATACCGAAAGGACATAGACTTCTTCCTGCAAGAGGAGCAATACACCCTCTTCATCTGCAAGAATCGTTCGAGCAGATTGCATCTTTAACGGCTGAATCATGTCGAAGTGGTCCAGCCTTCCATGCTGTTCCAAACAAGTAAGTACATTCATACCTTATACGATACAATAAAGAGCTCTCATCTAAAAGACATCGGTCAGTGGATCCGATGTAGGTTTTGAACCCCACAAGCAAACACCGTGATCAAAGAGAGATTGTATAGGACAAGGCACAACCAAATAAGGGAAGTTGTTTCGAAAATCTGATTTCCATAGAGGCAAATACCGAAGGAAAGAACACCAAGGATAAGAAACACAACCTGCAGGACCTGTACACTTCTCTCAAGAAGTGACCCTAGAAACACCAAGGCAACCCCAATGAAAGCAAGCATTCCCAACTCTGAAGTGAGCAGGTAGTCGAAATGAAACTGCTTCTGTACAAACACACCGATGAGGGATAAGAGAATTGGTGAGAAAAGTATGAACCCAATCAATAAGGTCCCTATTGAAAGGAAAACAAGTCCTGCCTTACCCATGTTTTTTCCTAGTTGGTCTTGAACATACCTTGTACATGCTTGAACAGAACAGGATCAACCTCAAGGGTACTGGTGCCTGTTTCAAATCCAAACCGTCCATGTGTCATCATCTGACGATACGCTTCTGTTATCCAAAGAACTGCAGTATCAGGAGAAACAATACCTGTGTCGAGCACTACATCAAACAGGCTGGCATCGTTGCTGTTCAAATGTAGATCAGACTCAACAAAAGATTTCCGTACCTGGTCGTATTTCTCCAAATGGACACGCGCTTCGTTGCGTTCCATTCCATGCTCCATCATCTGTCGTTGGACCCTGAGGTCGAACGGAGCTTTGATACGTACATGCAGTACATCGACATAGTCTCTAAACAGGCCGAAGCCTCCACGTCCAACCATCACAACATCACCCACTTTTGCAAGTGCTGTCATGGTCTGCATGAGAAAATCAATGGTTGCGGATCGTTGGAAATCGAACCGTTCCCAGAAGTTTGGCTTGGAATCATAGACTTCATCAAAGAAGCTGAATCCATACTCCCTCATCACTTTGGCCAAATCCTGCTTGTCTACATAGTTAAGCCCGAGTTGCTCTGCGACTTTCTTCCCGATGTACGACCCTTCGCTTCCCATCTCACGAGAAATGGTAATGACTCCCATAGGTACCTCCTTTGGCAATCACATAACGAAATCAGAACCAGAGTGGTTCTCTCTGTATTTTTATGGTAACCATGGAGATACGGTGCTGTCAAGGAAGAAGCAGGACACAGCGGAACAGAAGCGTTTTATTATGCAGATATGCTGCTTTTATTGTTCAATCGCTTTTTCTGAATCCCAACACCTTCTCAGCAAAGACAACTACAAGATCCGGGTCGAATTGGGAACCAGCATGTTTGAGCAACTCTTTTGCTGCATCCTCTACAGAGATTGCTTTTCTGTAGGTCCTCTCTGCTGTCATGGCATCATAGGCATCAGCAATGGAAATGATACGTGACTGCAAGGGAATTTCCAGGCCTTTCAACCCTTTGGGATACCCTGTTCCATCGAAGCGCTCATGGTGGGCCAATACATATCCTGCAAGATAGTTCATATCGTCGACTGCGATGAGGATGCGATAGCCTATCTCAGCATGTCGTTTCATCTCTATCCACTCTTCACCAGAAAGCTTTCCTTGCTTGTTGAGAATGGTCTCGCTGATGGCGATTTTACCAATATCATGCAAAAGACCCAGCAATTTCAGCTCTGAAACCTGCCATTCGCTCATCTCAAGCACTTGAGCCATCTTTTCACAGAGATCGCTGACCCTGCGCGAGTGCAGTTCTTCTCGCTTGTTCTTCTCGTGCAAAGTATTGATGATTGCATAGACGGCTCGCCCCCTCATATGGGGAGACTCCATGAGTTTTCGATTCCCCACATCTTTCTCAGCCTTCTTGATGATCTCATTGAGATCTTCTTCAATCGTGTTCATTCCACAAACACCAAGACTGATGGATGTACGTACTGAGTTTTGGACTTTTAATTCAGAGACCTTCTCGCGGATCTCCTTAATAAGCAGTTCTGCATCACTTACTGGGGTGTTGAAGAGAATCAGGGCTATCTCATCACCACCAACTCTGGAAGCATAGTCTTCAGGTTTGATGCTCTTTTTGATGATAGAGGCTATCCTCTGCAACAAAAGATTTCCTTCCTCCCTGCCAAAAGCCTCATTGATGATTCTAAGTGCGTTCACATCTCCGAACACTACCGACAGGGGAAGCTTGCCTTCGACTTTCAAATCGCGTACATACGTCTCAAAGTGGGAACGATCATAGAGATCCGTCAAGGAATCGTGGGTGCTGGCATACAGCACCCGCTCTTCTTCACTCTTTCGTTGTGAAATATCTATGGTCATGCACAAGGACTCCATCACCCCTTCCTCTCCAGGATCGAACACGGAAAGGGATAGGTTGGTCCAGACGACGCTTCCATCGCTCCTTATGAACCGCTTATCGAAATTAAACGGCCCCTCATCACCGAGACGCATCTTTTCGGTTATCTCAGCTGAAATTTTCTTATCTTCAGGATAGGTTATCTCCTCCCACCGTCTGCAGAGCAGGTCCTCACGTTTCATGGCGAGAATATCAAGATAGCTTTGATTGACACTCGTTATTTCACCGGTAATGAGATTGGTGAGGGACATTCCGATAGGAGCTTGTTCAAACATCGTCTTGAACTGCTGTTCGCTCTTTTTCAATTCCTTGATGGTTGTAAATCTCTGCATCTGGCTATAAAGAAGCAAACACAAGAGATAGCTGCCGATTGGATAGTATACCAAAATGGGGAACGCCATGGTGGAAAGCACCAAAGGACGTAAGGAAGAAGGCATGGTGAACATGATGAAAAACATCCCTATGTGGTTTATGAACCCAACAAGGAGAAATTCCAAATTCAGAAGCTTTTGTTTTTCTACGAAGGAACGCAACCTGTACTTGTGCCAAAGAGTTCCCACCAACAAAGAAAAAAGAATCACCAAAAGACCGGTAGGCAGCCCCGATCCTCCCGTAAAGATCCTATAGAGCGCCATGATGAAAGAAGCCAACGCGGCAGGAACGAACCCAAAGAACATCCCCGTTACACAAATCAGAATGGAACGTGAGTCGAAGACCACCCCGGTCGCCAGGACAAAAGGTTTGAGCATGATCAAGATACCGAATACGCCGACAACGCAACCAACGAGAATACTATGGGAAGACAGGGTCTTATAGTCTTTGAACGGATATGTCGCATACACCACGCTCAAGATAAGCAATAGAGCAATATTAGTGACAACATCGAGTATCATGTGCCCTCCGTTTGAAAACCATCATCCTGCTATAAAAGCATCACTTGATTACGTCCATTCTCTTTAGCCATATACAACGCTCTATCTGCACGTCCAATTAAACTGTTCACTTCAATTTCTGCTTCAATGACCTGGGAAAGTCCAATGCTCACCTGCACGAACAGACGGTGGCCTTCGTACATGAATGAATACTCCTGCACGGCGATCCTCAACTGTTCGCATTTCTGCATTACTTGTTCGGTAGTCATCCCCACCAAGGAAATGACGAATTCATCGCCTCCGAATCGCGCGATGGTGTGCGTTTGCTTCAATACCTGTTTCACTACATTGGCAAATTCTTTCAGAACGAAATCTCCTGCAAGATGCCCAAAGGTATCATTCACTGCTTTGAAGTGATCAATGTCACAAAGCATCACATGCACGGAAGTCCCATTGAGATGGTGCTCCCTGAGTTCTTCGGTGACTCGCTCTAAAAAGTATCTCCGATTTGCAAGTGAAGTAAGGGGGTCGAGGTAGGACAACTCTCTCAGCCTTTGCTGAAGGATTCTTCGTTCGGTGATGTTGATGATCATGACGGTGACCGCACGATGTCCTTGATAGGGTTTGTGCATCGGATACATCCGGGCCTCAAACCATTGAATTCCACCGGGTCCATTGAGCTGGGGCAAATCTACTTTTCCCGTTTCCAATTGGTAATCGAAACAGTTCAGCGTCGTACCTTGCAGAGTATGTCTGATGTGGTCCATGAAGAAATCAGCAAAGTCCTTCTCCATGAACTCATAGATGTTGCGCCCTCTAAGGGGTGCACCATCGTCATAGAGAGAGCGCTCAGTTCCTCCAAGTACCTCAAGATAGACTCCGTCCTCACTGATGACGAAGAACGGATCAGGTATGGTATTGAATAAGGAAATTGATAGATCTGAAAGTGCCTCGAACTCCATATTCCCCACCTTTTTTTAGCATATTAACCATAACAAGTGCACGACATTATTGCTAGGGTAAGGTCATTCATACTGTAGAAAAAAACCTGCAAATTTTCATTTTCACCATACCACGAAGATGAGGCCTCCTTACACACAAGGAGGCCTCAAGGGAAGAGAAAAAGGAGGTTGCAAATACAAAAATTATACAGAGAAGAGCAGCTGCTCATAGGTCGGCATAGGCCAGTAGTCCTCACCAACCAACAGTTCTGTTTCATCACAGACAGCACGAACATTGGACATTGCGGGAATGATCTGGGCATGATAGAAACGGGCGCTTTCTGTTACATCACCGATCATCTTTGCCTCAACCACCAGTTTTTCAAGTTCAGCAACATGCACTGACAAACTGTCCTGAAGATTGCTGAGACACGTAATGAGATCTTTCTCATAGGAGAGCGTGAGTGAAGGTACCACTGCATGCTTATCCAAAGCGGATTTTGCAAGGTCTCCGGTAAACCGGCTGATTTCAGGAAGGATCTGCCTTCGCACCATGTCCACCATGGTCAACGCCTCGATGTTGATGGTCTTGGAGTAGTTCTCCATGACGATCTCATACCTGCTGTGCATCTCGGTACTGGAGAATACCTTGAATTTCTTGCAGACATCGATGTTCTTCTGTGCAATGAACGTAGGCAGGGCATCGACAGTTGACTTGAGATTGAGCAGACCCCTTCTGGAAGCTTCTTCCAACCACTCGTTGCTATAGTTGTTCCCGTTGAATACAATTCTGCGGTGCATCTGATAGGTCTCTTTCACGAGTATTGCAAGATCGACGGCAAAGTTCTTGGAAGCTTCCAACTTGTCGGCGAACAAGCAGAGTTTGTCTGCAATAATCGTATTGAGGACGATGTTCGGCCCTGAAACACTGAAAGAGGATCCAAGCATACGGAACTCGAACTTGTTTCCCGTAAAGGCAAACGGACTGGTTCTGTTGCGGTCAGTCGTATCCTTGGGGAAGTGTGGAAGCACATGTACGCCAAGAAGCATCGACTGTCTTGCCTTGTTCGCTGATACAGTACCATTGGCAATGGAGTCAAGGATTTCGGTCAGCTCATCCCCAAGGAATATGGATACAATGGCAGGAGGAGCCTCATTGGCCCCCAACCGATGGTCGTTGCCTGCGCTTGCCACAGAAACCCTGAGCAGATCCTGGTAATCATCTACAGCGGCGATGATGGCAACCAAAAAGAGCAGGAACTGCTCATTGTCCTTTGGACTGTCTCCTGGCTCCAGCAGATTGAGACCGGTATCGGTGGATATGGACCAGTTGTTGTGTTTTCCCGATCCGTTCACCCCGGCATAGGGCTTCTCATGCAACAGGCAGACCAAACCATGCTTGTCGGCAACCTTTCTCATCATTTCCATGGTCAGCTGGTTATGGTCGGTGGCGATATTGCTTGTGGTGAAGATAGGGGCAAGCTCATGCTGGCTTGGCGCAACTTCATTGTGCTCGGTTTTGGCCAGAATCCCCAATTTCCAAAGCTCTTCGTCAAGTTCCTTCATGAAAGCAGCAACCCGCGGTTTCAGACTTCCAAAATAGTGGTCTTCCAACTCCTGGCCTTTGGGAGGTCTGGCCCCCAAAAGAGTCCGACCGGTGTTGATTAAATCCCGTCTCTTCAGATACAGGGATTTGTCCAAGAGAAAATACTCCTGCTCAGGACCAACGGTGGTCACCACCCGTTTCACTTCGGTTTTTCCAAAAAGATGAAGGATCCTCACAGCCTGTTCACTGATGGCTTCCATGGAACGGAGAAGCGGTGTTTTCTTGTCCAAGACCTCACCACTGTAGGAACAGAAAGCAGTAGGGATGCACAGCGTATGTTCCTTGATGAAAGCATAGCTGCTGGGGTCCCATGCGGTATATCCACGAGCTTCAAAGGTTGCACGAAGACCACCGGAGGGAAAAGAAGAAGCATCGGGTTCACCTTTGATGAGTTCCTTGCCGGAAAACTCCATCAGGCCAAGTCCATCTTTTCCCGGCACGATGAAGCTTTCATGCTTCTCTGCGGTGATTCCGGTCATAGGCTGGAACCAGTGCGTATAGTGGGTCGCCCCTTTGCTCAAGGCCCATTCTTTCATGGCATGTGCCACAACGTTGGCAATGTTGGAATCGAGATCCTTACCCTCTTTGATGGTTTCCTTGAGATCTTTATAGGTCTCTTTAGGCAAATATTCACGCATCATCTTGTCATTGAACACCAAGGAACCGAAATAATCTGCAACAGTTTCCATTTTGCTTCTCCTCCATGAATAAATGAATGGGGTATTTGGCTTCTCCTTCGGCCAGTCTGAACACCTTACGGCCGCGGCACAAAGGAGAGCCACCCAACCCCTTTCCGACGTTCTTTGGCCGGAAAAAGAGAAAGGCGCTGTAGCCCACGGGGGACTACAGCGCCTTTGCTGATGGCACTTTCTACACCATAGACCGAGTGTTTGTCAACGAATCGACAAAAAAACTTTTCTGTTATCAACAAAACAGGGCAATAGACCTTCTTTTTATGGAATTTTCCTTTGAAAAAAGAAAAAACCAATGTGAAATCCATACTGCTGGACAGAATATTTGCTTACTTTGCATAGAGAAATCGGCATGCAAAAACTTTTTCTTTTCCAAAGCAGTGACAAACAGCTCCTTCTTCGTTATGATAGCCAAAAATAGATTTGGACAAAGACGTCCACCAAAAAGAACTTGCCTTGTGTGAGTTCCGTTTGGTGGACGTCTTTTTTGTACTTCAGGGAGTAAACCATGGAAGCGTATCACCAACGATTACCACTTGAAGGAGAAGAACGGTTTCCCAGTGGATGTGCCATCAGCGGCATCTTCAGCAGAGCAGGAAACCGCTTTTCCGGAAGAAGCGCCATCACCTCAATCAGTGTCATGCATGATCGGTCAAACGGTTTGGGCGGAGGATTTGCCGGGTACGGGATTTATCCCGAATACAAGGATTTCTATGCCTTTCACATCTTTTATTATGGTAATGAGGCCAAACGAATGTGTGAAGAGTACCTTGAAGAACACTTTGATTTGATCAACCTCTCCAAGATTCCCACTGAAAAACATCATAACATCACCGATGAACCTCTCATCTGGCGTTACTTCGTCACCCCGCTCCCCACCAAACTGGCAAACAGTCAGCTTGATGAAAAAGAGTACACTGCCCGGTGTGTCATCCATATCAACAGCGTGATAAAAGGGGCCTATGTCTTTTCTTCAGGAAAAAACATGGGAGTCTTCAAAGCGGTGGGTTTTCCCGAGGATGTAGGTGAATTCTACCGTCTCGACGACTACAAAGGGTACTCTTGGACTGTCCATGGACGATATCCTACCAACACCCCCGGCTGGTGGGGAGGAGCCCATCCTTTCGCCCTCCTCGACTACTCGGTAGTGCACAATGGAGAAATCTCCTCGTACGAT
>JAQVVB010000092.1 GCA_028699215.1 Sphaerochaeta sp.
TGATAGGGCCGGTGGTGTTGGGTAGTATTTCAATGAACATGATGTAAAAATGACTTTCACCTCTAATCCTTGCAGCAGAAACATATTCTTGGCTTTTCTCAGTCAGCAAAACTCCTCGTGATACCCTGGCCGTAGCTGGAATGAAGGCTATGGAAACGATGAGGGTCAGCGAAAGGATGCTTGAATCACCCAAGATGCCAAGCACTACCATGGAAAGGACCAATGGGGGTATGGCCATTAGGATGTCCATGGTCCGTAAGAATGCTGCATCGATCTTTCCAGAGAAATATCCTGCAGTAAAACCCAACAGAATTCCTATGATGGTTGAGAAGATAGAAGTCATCAATGCAACGGTAAGAATCGACCGACTTCCATAGATGATGCGAGACATAATGTCTCTACCCATGCTGTCTGTGCCGAAGAGATGACCAAATTCACCGGGGGCTGTCATCTGGTGTTCTGCATCCATGGCAGTATGCGTAAATGAAGTCAATTGTGGACCGAAAATGGCGATAAGTATCCAGAGTAGGAGTACTGAAATTCCTACGATTGAGAGTGGGTGTTTTTTCATCTGGTAGAAAAAATATTTCATCGCTGGCCTCCCTGAAAACGGACTCTTGGATTCAGATAACTGTACAAAACGTCAGTGATCATGGTGGAGAGCGAGAATATTACAGTGATGAGCAACACACACGCTTCAATAAGTGGTACATCTCGTGTTTTGATGGCTGTCATGAGAAGAGAACCCATTCCAGGAAAACCAAACAGTGTTTCAACCACAACAAGACCGCCAAACAACCAGCCCATATTCATGCCTATGATGGTGATGGTTGGCAAGAGGGCATTCTTCAGGGCATGTCGGAAAATGACGTATTTGCGGTTCATCCCCTTAAGAATGGCAGCACGAATGTAATCAGAATTCATGACTTGTATCATGGAAGACCGCTGCATTCTTGAAACATATCCAAACATGACGAAGGTGATGGATAGAGCTGGCAAGAAGAGTATTTCCAGATTGTTGAACAGGCTTTCACCGATGGGGATGATGCTTACGATGGGGAACCAGTTGAGTTGTACCCCGAATATCGTGATCAGGAAAACTCCTGATACGAATTCAGGTAAGGCCATGGTTGCCAATCCTAAGAATGATATGATGGAATCGGTGGGTTTGTTCTCCTTCACTCCAGCCAATACTCCAAGAATGATGGAGAGTGGCACGAAGAGAATGAAGGCAGAGAGGGCAAGCACCAATGAGTGTCCCACCCGTCTCCAAAGAATCGAGTTGATGGTAACACCTTTCATGTAAATCGATTCTCCAAGGTCTCCGGTAAGAACTCCCCCGACCCAGCGGAAATAGCGTTCCATAACCGGGTCGTTAAGCCCTCGAGCTTCCCGTAGGGCAGACACTGCTTCTTCAGTGGCACTCTGCCCCAGAATCATCTGAGCAACGTCGCCTGGCATGATCTCGACCAAAAGGAAGATGATCAAGGACATGACAGATAACGTTATCAGAAGGGAAACTGTTCTACGTAAAATTATTGATAAGGTTCTATTCATTTTATATCTGTGTATTTGTACTGAGGAAGCATGGTTAATGGTTGTCTATAATCAATGATTCGGTCACTGATGGCCACCAGATAAGGAACCTGTACATTCAACAAGGGGCCTTCTTCATAGAAAAGCTCCTGCAGTTCATGGTAATACCCAGTTCGTTTGTCAGGATCGATTTCACTGGAGATCTTGTCTATGAGTGCATCAACCCTCTCATCAGCAAGATGGGATTCATTCCATGCACCACCGCCTTTGAAGGCCAAGGCCAAAAGCATGGAAGGATCGATGCGTCCACCCCAACCGGTAATGGAAAGTGGTACATTCAACCAATACTGTGAAAGGTATACATCTCTGGTATATCCCTTCAAGTCAAGGTTGAAACCGGCAGGAGATGCCAGTTCCTTGAGTGTTTGCGCAAGTTCTTTTCCAAACGGATGATCTGAAGCATAGAAGAGCTCGACGGTAACACCATCAGGGTAACCGGCTTCAGCAAGCAAAGCCTTGGATTTTTCAATATCACGTTCACGTAATGGCAGGGGTTTATACTCGCTGAGCATGTTCATGATGGGAGTTTCGTTGTATTCAGCTCCATTTCCCAGTTCCATCTGTGTAACGCTTTTTGCGATATTCTGCGGATCCATAGCATATTTGAAGGCTAATCGTACACGGTTGTCATCCCAAGGTTTTTCATCGACGTTCATGGCGACGAAGCGCTGTTCCTGATAAGGTGAGATGACCGAGATTCCGTCGATCTTGGAAAGGCGTGTCTGTATGACCGGAGTGACAAAGGGGACCACATCTACACGATCATCTTCAAGCATGGAAACGCTGGCATCGATGTCAGAGACAAAGTAAATCGAAAGTGCATCGACTTTAGGAAGTCCTGCTTGCCAATACGATGTGTTCTTTACCAATGCTGCTGATTCTTTGGGTATCATCTGCTTCATGATGAAGGGCCCTGTTCCCATGGGTTTCGATTCTCCCAATGAACCATAATCGTAATCACTGGAAAGAATGCACATGTTGTAGTCGGTCAATTGATAAATGAAAGTGGGTCTAGCTTCTTTTAGGTTGATCAGCACGGTATGACTGTCCGGGGTTTCAATTGATGCTACGATTTCAAAATCTTGCTTTTTCAAATGGCCGATTGAGGGATCCTGGGTGCGTTCAATGGTAAATTTAACATCCTGGGAATCAAAGGTCGAGCCATCATGAAAGAGTACATTCTCACGAAGTTTGAATGTCCATTGTTTTCCATCGGCCGTGGACCATTCTGTTGCCAGAACTGGATCAAGTTCACCGGTGCTTGTGTTGATTTCCACCAAGTATTCATAGATTGATGAATTCATCGAAAAAGCCTGACCATCCCAGACGCCTGGGGTAATGAGTCCAGGGACTTGTTCGGCTATTCTTATGTTCTTGGTCGTAAGAGCAGTTTCTTTCGCTCCACCTGCAAACAATGAAGTAGCAAGTACGGCTACCAAGAGGATACTAGTGATTGCTTTTCGTTTCATAAAACCTCCATAAAGCATGTGAAGGTTCCAGACAAATGGGTAATAAACGTGGTCGGATGACACAGTAAGTCAACTTGTAAAACGTAAATAATGGAATGACTGGAACCGACAACTTTAATGTGACTTAAAGTATGGCAGTTTGTCAATACCATATGTAGTAATAAATAAGTTGAATTGGTCTGAAATAGTGTGATGAAAAAAAGGAATGATTACATAAAAAAAGTTTAAAACCTACTGAGTAAGTAGGAGAAAAATGACGCTTGCGAAGTATACTGTTCGTTGGTTTTGATATGCAGCTAATCTATTCCTAGACAAATGGTAAGGATACAATAAGGAAGAAAGACAAGGCAAAAATCAGTTGACGATGATTTGGTATTGAAAAGAGGAATTTGCATGCTGAATGGCACCTCTGTTTTCAAAATAAAAACAGAGGATCATCACATGAAAAAAAAGAAAATATTCTAGTCGAGGAAGTAGGCTGTAGCAGATAGGATGTCTTGATCTCCGACCATAATCAAAATATCTTCCGCTTGCAGGATGAGTTCAGGTCCAGGAGAGAGGAGTATGGAACCTTGTCTTCTCACAGCAATGACCGTTGCTTTTGTTTTTTGCCAGAAATCAAGCATGGCAAGCGTTTTTCCCACTGCGATGCTTGATTCCTTGACGGTGTATTCATAGGTTGGAAAAGGGTTGATGTCGGAAAATCTTTCAGTTGCATTGAAGAACTCATTGGAGAGGGAAAAGAGCTCTTGGCCAAGCTGATCATGTTCATTAATCAATTGGTGTATGCGAGCAAGCAATGCTTTTGTTTCATTGCTTTTGCTGTATTTAGTGATGTATTTTTGTGCATTCTCTTGTGAGAGTACATAGACACCGCTGTTATGTTTGACTTCAACGACATCCATTTCCTCCAAGAGCGAGAAAGCTCTTCTAATTGTTTCCGGTGAGACACCGTATTCACTCGACATGGTAGAACGTCCTGAGAGTCTGGTACCTTCTAAAATTTCATGTTTAGCTATTCTGTTTGCGATATCCAGGGCAATCCTTGCATATACTGCAACAATCTTTTTTTGCTTTTTACTAGGAAAAGTCTCGTTTAGTTCTTTTTGTTCCATAAGATAAACATAGCATGTTACATATATGTAAACAATTGGTGCTAGTTTTCCCCCTCTTTTACTTCATTCCAGATGTCGTCCATCATCATAAAATTATCGGTATTCAATTCCAGGTTGCGTTCCTTGCAGATTCTCGAGAGTTCATTGAATCTTCTTTTCATTTTCATGGTAGAACGATGTAAGGCCACTGAAGGGGAGATGTGTAGATAACGCGCATAATTTATGACGGAGAAAAGCAAATCACCCATTTCCATCTCAACATCCGATGGATCACGATCCTTTGCAGTATCTGCTTCCATGACTTCATTGAGCTCTTCTTGGATTTTTTCAATGACTCCTTGTTTGTCCGGCCAATCGAATCCTACCTTTTGAATTTTCTTCTGAATTTCATTAGCCATTTCCAAAGGGGGGAGGGAGGAAGGGACTCTACTGAAGAAATCATCTTCAGCTGCAGTTTTTCCTTCAACTTCAATTTTAATTTTGTTCCAGAGATCGAGGACTTGACTGCTGTTTTCTGCCTGCACGTGTGAAAATACATGAGGATGTCTTCTTATGAGTTTTTTGCAGACATCATTGATGGATTCCACTATGTCAAAATCATTGTTCTCTTTGTGTATTTCCAAAAGCATCATGACGTTCAAGACTACATCACCGATTTCTTCTTGTTGTTCCTGTTTGTTGTGGGAAATCAGCGCATCAATGTATTCGTAGGTTTCATCCATGAGCGAGGTGGCGACACTCTTTGTGTCTTGCTCTCGGTCCCAAGGACATCCATCCTTGCTTCTCAGCATGGTTACAATGTCGAAGAGTTGCATCAGGGCTTCTTGTAGTGTTGTTGTTTGTTGGTAGGTGTAGTCAATCATGTAGGTAAGTATAACGATATTGGTAAAAAGAGAAAACAAAAATATGAGATGCTTGACATAGTGTTATTACTGTGTATACTGTATATATACAGAAAGGAGGTGCATTCTGGATATCCTTTTAAGCAATGCAAATACTGAGCCCATCTATGAACAAATCTGCATTCAAATAAAGAATCAGATTATTTCAGGCCAACTTAAGGTTGGAGAATCTCTTCCTTCTATACGTAATCTTGCAAAAGATCTTCGTATTAGTGTCATAACCACCAAGCGTGCATATGATGAGCTGGAGAGAGAAGGGTATATCAACACCGTTCCCGCAAAAGGGTGTTATGTTGCTCCTCGCAATATTGAACAGATCAAAGAGGAATATCTGAAACAGATTGAAGAACATATGCGTTCCATAATTTTGCTCTCCAATTTTTGTGATTTGAGTGAAGAGGAACTTGCCTTGATGTTTCATATGCTGAAGAAAGGAGAGGCGTAGATGAATGCAATAGAGTGTAAAAATGTACTGAAAAGGTATGGGGATTTCTCATTATCACTCCCCTCATTTTCAGTTGAAGAAGGAACCATAATGGGGTTGGTTGGAGCGAATGGAGCAGGGAAGAGTACGGTGATTCGGCTCCTGATGAGGCTCTGTAGACCAGAGTGTGGAACCATTGAGATTTTAGGCAAAGACAATCGATATGAATTCAATACCGTCAAACAGAATATAGGGGTCGTTTTAGAAGAACCTGGCATTCCTGATTCGATTTCCACTAATCAGGTTGGATCGATTATGCAACAGGTTTACAAAAAATGGAATCCCCTGATATTTACGGACTTGCTCAATACTTTATCGCTTCCTTCCGATAAACCATTCAAAGAGTTTTCGAGAGGAATGAAGATGAAATTATCTCTTGCCATTGCTCTTTCTCATGATGCCAGACTGCTGATTCTTGATGAACCTACAATAGGTTTGGATCCATTGGCTCGTGATGAAATGCTTGATCTGTTTCTTGATTTTACCAGGACGGAAAACCATACGATTCTATTTTCAAGTCATATAACCAGTGATTTGGAAAAAATATGTGATCAGATTACGTATCTTGAAACAGGAAAAGTCTTGTTTTCCGAAAATACAGAAACATTGAGTGAGGCATATGCAAAAGTTGTCTGTAAAAAAAGTCAATTAGAAGATATTGCTCAAGCATCAATCTTAGGAATACGAGAAACCCCCTATTGTTATGAAGTATTGATGAGAACTCCAGAGGTTCCAACGTTTCTGCAAAAACAAAAAGTAAGTCTTGAGGAGCTGATTATTCTTATGGCTAAAAAAGGAAGAGGTGTAGCATGAAGGCCCTATTGTTGAAGGATTGGTATATACTTGTAAAACAAGCTCGATGGAGTTTCATGTTGATATTTGTTTTCATTTTTGTATCAATAGTTGGAAAAGGAACAGTATTCTATGCCTTGATAGCGACTATGGTATGTTCTATGCTCCCTGTTTCTACTATGGCGTATGACCAGATGAGCCGTTGGGATGTCTATGTTCTTGCGCTTCCATTTTCTAAAAAGGATATTGTGTACAGTAAATATTTGCTTGTCCTTATAAGCATTTCGCTCTCTTTGGTGTTGATGATACTTCTCAATGGCATAGTGGCAGTACTTCCTATAAAAGCAATGACTATGAATCAGATGGGACAGGTTTTGTGCTTGCAGGCTATCTTAGGACTATTGTTTTCAGCAATTAACTATCCAATCATCTTTAAATTAGGTGTGGAAAAAGGGAGAGCCTTGTACATGATCATCAATTTCTTTTTGATGGCAATCGTAGGAGCTTTGCTGTCTTTGAAAGGGGGTGATTTTAAAAATATTTCCTACGGAACAAGCATTCCTTTCGCTCAATTGCTTTATTTTCTTTTGGGTGCTCTCTGCATCTGGCTGCTTTCAGTTTTTATCTCTTTTCGTTTCTCCAATAAAAGAGAATTGTAGAAAACAAACGAATATTTGACGACAATTGAAAGATTTTTCAGCACAAAAGTGTAGTATAAATGATAAAGTTCGTGGTATTACAGGGAATAGTGGTCCACGGGAGGCGTTTATGTGCGGAATTGTCGGTTATATTGGTTGTGATCAAGCTTCTCCTGTGTTGTTGGAGGCTTTACGGAAACTGGAATACCGTGGTTATGACTCTGCGGGTATCGCCGTCGTGGAAGATAAGGGAAAGCTACATGTACGTAAGATCAAGGGTAGGCTTTCCAATCTGGAATTGCTTGTTGCACAACAACCTGTAAAAGGTTCTTGTGGTATAGGCCATACGCGATGGGCAACACATGGAGAGCCTAGTGACATCAACAGTCATCCACATACCGATGTGTCCGGCAAGATTGCAGTTGTACATAATGGAATCATTGAAAACCATGCATCGCTGAGAGAATGGCTGGAAAAACACCATGTTGTTTTCAGAAGTCAGACGGATAGCGAGGTCATCGCTCATCTTGTTGATTTTCATTATAATGGTGATCTTCTTCTTGCTGTGGGTGAAGCGATCAAACGCCTTGAAGGTTCTTATGCCATCGCTGTTGTCTGTGAAGATTTCCCCGATAGAATGGTGGTTGCACGAAAAGATAGTCCTTTGGTTATTGGGAGATCTGATGGATACAATCTGATTACCAGCGATGTCCCTCCGTTGCTTTGCCACACTCGTGAAGTCCAATATCTGAATGATTTGGAATTGGCTTTGCTTACCAAGGATGAAGTGATCATCTACAACCTGGATGGAGAAGTTCAACAACGAGAATTATCCCATATTGATTGGGACATTGAGGCTGCTGAGAAATGTGGGTATGAGCATTTCATGTTGAAGGAAATATTTGAGCAGCCAAAGGCTTTGCATGATACCTTGTCCAGCCGAATAAAAGAAGGAAAGATTGCGCTCAATCCAAAAATACAGGAAGTACTGGTCAACTGTGACCATTTGCTGATTACAGGATGTGGTACTGCGTATCATGCTGGGATGGTTGCAAAGTATGTTATCGAGCACTTTGCAAAGGTAAGTGTAGAAGTCGATATTGCAAGTGAGCTTCGTTATCGTACACCGATGTGTAAAGCAGGAGATGTCTGTATTCTCATCAGCCAGAGTGGAGAAACAGCCGATACCATTGCATCTTTGAGACTGCTCAAGTCCTTGGGCGTTGTGACGATTGCACTGACGAACGTTGTTGGTTCTACAATCAGTCGGGAGGCAGATCTGGTAATGTACACCCAAGCTGGTCCAGAAATCGCTGTAGCCTCGACCAAAGCGCTTACGACGCAGCTTATGTGTCTGTATGTCATTGCACTGGTGATGGCAAAGAATGAAACATCTGATTTGTTGGACCAATTGATGCTTATACCTTCGCAAGCACAACTCCTTTTAGATAAACAAGAGGATATCCAAAGGTTTGCTGCAAGGCAGTTCAATAAGGACAAGGTGTTCTTCATGGGGAGGCTTACAGATTATGCTATCAGTCTGGAAAGTGCTTTGAAGTTGAAGGAAATCAGCTATACCCATAGTGAGTCCTTTGCAGCCGGTGAATTGAAACATGGTCCCATTGCCTTGGTCGATCAATCGACGTTGGTGGTTGCCATGTGTACACAGCCGATGTTGTTTGCAAAGATGGATTCGAATATCAAGGAAGTGAAAGCCAGAGGAGCAACAGCTTTGGTGATTACGTATGATACGGTTCATGATTTTGACAACACAGCTGATGAAGTTTTCAGGATTCCAACTACAGAACCTTACTTTTCTCCGATGCTTACTGTAATCGTAAG
>JAQVVB010000093.1 GCA_028699215.1 Sphaerochaeta sp.
ATCTCAACTTGTTTGCATTCATCTGCAACCCGCCATCAAATCACTTCATGAAGGTCGAATATCTGTTGTCCGTCGCTTTGAAAACACCAAATCTGTTGAAATATCGCGACTACTATTCGAATTAGCGTCTTATTTAAAGGTTTTGATAGTTTTCTACCAACTCACTGCAAAAGTGGATTTTTTCATTTTTCTCTCCTCTTCGTAATATCACAAACAGAACTCCCCTCCACTAAGGTGCAATCCTGTATGATGTGCTGGTACGGCACTTCATCGTCCGATTGAATTTGATCCAACAAGAGATTTGCCGCTTTTTTACCTAATTCCAAATCATTCATGTCAACATGAGTGAAGTCATTTTTTCCGGCCCTGACCCATTCAGGGCTACCGATGATCATCACCGATAAATCCTCAGGAATTGAAATGTTTCTCTCCGTGAGACATTTGATCCCACCCAAGGCCTGTATATTGAATCCATAAAAAATAGCGGTGATATCGGGATGATCGGATAAAAGCTGAGCAGTAAGGCGGTACCCTTCCTCTGCAGAAAACCCACCCTCTGCTACGCAGATGCCTTGAACATCAACTCCACTGTCTTCAGCTGCAGCAAATACGGCCTCACGTCTCGCTTCCAAATCCGGTATCTTGCTGTTCCAACCGACGTATCCGATTTTTCTATGTCCTTTATGCATCAGATAGTGAGCTCCGACATATCCACAACCGTAGTTGTTGGTAGCCACCCAAAAGAAATCCTTCACGCCAGGAAGAGGACGGTCAACAACGACCATCTTCATGCCGACTCGTCGAATGAGTTCGGTATTTTGCGTTCCTTCTGTGGTAGGAGTAAGAATGATACCGTCAACTCGTTGTTGGATCATCCTGTTGAGAATCGCTTTTTCACGTTCAGGAGAGTCCAAGGTGTTGCAGATGATCAAATCATAGCCATGTTTTACAAAGATAGCCTCAGAGGAGATGACGATTCGTGTAAAGAACTGGTTCTCAAACTGAGGGATCAAGATGCCGATGAGCTTGCGTTTCTTCCCTTTCAAGGAAGATGCTCCATTGCACTTTACATAGTCGAGTTCTCTTGCTGCATCCAAGACTTTTTTCTTGGTTTCTTCGCTTATGTATCTTCCTTCTTTCTCGTTGAGAACATACGAAACCGTAGCTGCAGTTGTACCTGCTCGCTTTGCTACATCTTTTAGGGTTGCATAGGTTTTCAATGATGACTCCTTTTCATGGTAGGCAAACGATTGCCTATACCCACAAAAAAAATAGGCAAACGTTTGCATACACAGCATTGCATGACCTATGTGAGATGTCAATAAAAATTTATATATATTTTCAGCTACCCCTTCACAGCTCCAATCAAAATGCCCTTCACAAAATACCTTTGGAGGAATGGATACAGAACGATGATCGGCAACGTACTGGTGATGATGACTGCACTCTTGATGGAAATGGCAATGGTACTCTTATCCCCTGCCCCTGCAGCATCGCCCACCATGCTGGTTCCCGTCACGATATTACGCAAAAAAAGCATCACGGGAAACTGCGAACTCTTGAGGTATATCAGACCATTGAACCAATCATTCCAGAAAAACACTGCAGTATAGAGTCCGACCGTCGCCAAAGCCGCCCCCGAGAGAGGGAGAATCACCTTACGCAAAATACCAAAATAGTCCAAGCCGTCTATGATGGCCGCCTCTTCCAGGTCTAAAGGAATGGTCTTGAAGAAGTTGATCAAGAGAATCAGATTGAACTGGTTGATGGCAAAGGGTATCAACATCGCCCAACGGGTATTCACCAGATGCAAGGAAGAAACCAGTAGATAGTTGGGTATGAGGCCTCCGGTAAAGAACATCGAGAAAATCACCAGTTTCATGATCATCTTTTGCCCCTTCAGCTTGTTCTTGCTCAAAGGATAGGCAAATAGGACCATCAGGCACAATGAGATGGCTGTTCCCACGATCGTATAGAAAAGCGTGTTTCCATAGGCATGAAAGAAATTCGGATACGTGAATATCTGTCGATAGGATTCAATATTGAATTCCTTGGGAAACAAAAACACCTCATTGTTGATGATTGCCCTTGGACTGGAAAATGAGAGGGAGAGCATGTATAGGAAGGGGGTCAAACAGGCAAACAACGAAAAAAGCATCACCAGATTGACCACCAGAGAGAATATGCGATTGGAATGTGTTTTATACTGTTTCATATCAATAGATTCCATCGCCTGTTAGGCGTTTGCTCATGGTATTTCTCCCTGCAACCAGGATTATGCCGATAATACCGCTGAACAACCCTATTGCAGTCGCATACGAGTAGTTTTGATTGGCAAGCCCTGTTCGGTAAACCAAGGTATCGATGATGTCACTTACCATGCTGTTGTCAGGAGTATACATAAGCAACACTTTTTCAAAGCCCAAGGAAAGCAACCTTCCTACATTGAGGATCAACATGACCATGATGGTGGGCATGATGGAAGGTATGGTTATGTAAAAGATCTGTTGGGTCTTATTGGCTCCATCGATGGTGGCCGCCTCATACAGATCTGCAGAGATCCCGCTTATCGCTGCAAGATATATGATGGCCGTCCAACCGGTGTATTGCCAGGTATCGACCAAAACATAGATCATGCGGAAATACTTACTGTCGTTCATGAAATAGATCGCCTCAGAACCGAATATCTTTTGTCGCAAGATGTTGAAAATCCCCGATGAAGGAGAAAGCAACTCTCCTAAAATTGCAATCACAACGACGGTAGAGATAAAACGAGGCATATAGGAGATGGTCTGCACAACCTTCTTGAAAGCAAGATTCCTGACTTCATTGACTAAAATCGCAAACAGAATGGGAATGGGAAAATTAACGATAAGGTTGAGGAGACTCAAGACCAAGGTATTACGAAAAGCACGCCAGAATGCTGGATCTGACCAAAACCGTTTAAAATATTGCAACCCCACCCATTCAGTACCCCAAGGGCCCATTCCTGGCCGATAGCGCCTGAAGGCAAGGATATTTCCAAACATCGGTACATACTTGAACACCAAGAAATAGAGCAAGGGAAGCACCATCATCAGATACAGTTGATAATACCTTGCAAAATAGGTGCGGTTCGACAGGGCAACTCCATCTGGTTTTCCATGCTTCATCAAATCCTCCAAAGCAGCTCTGCCGGAAAACCGGCAGAGCCAAACCTTTCTATAAATTGGCGTTATACAAATCAGTGAATTTCTCGATGCCGAGGTTTTTCATTTCCTTGACATACGCATCCCAATCACCTTTGATGTCCTTGTTTCCCGTCAGGAAAGCAGAATTCCAACGCTCAAAGGCATCTGAAAGAGGAGTCTGCAGCGTGCCTGCATCCTCAGCTTGGCGATCATCAAACTTAGGTGTAGGAGGAATGGCCTGGATGACATCCCCGATAGCTTCGACTTCCGCATTGATCCTGGCATAGTTTGCATCGTACTTGGTCATCTCACGTGCATTGATCCATACCATCTGCGTGACATCACTACCACACCCGTATTTCACTTGCAGGCTCTTGTAGATGCCTTCACTGGAGTTGAGGATTTCATCCACGAACACTACATTCCCGTCTTTATTTGTATAGGTGACACCTTCGACACCAAGACACCAAAGCTTTGCGTTTTCACTTGAGAAGAACATTTCATCCACAGTTCTCACCAGCTTCTCGAAATCAGGACGTTTGCTGGTCTTATAGGGGAACATGATTCCTGAGCCAGTCTTGCTCTTTGGTTGATGATGGGCTCCTTTTGGTCCACTGAGAGCAGGATACATCTGCAACTTGAATCCAGGTATGGAACTGTTTGCAGTCACTCCACCAATCTGGTCATAATAGGCATAACTTGCCATCGATTTACCGGTAGCCAATTTCTGTGACCACTTATCCCCATCGATGGGTTCTGCCATCTCAGGATCGAGCAAGCCTTCAGCATACAGTTTATGGAAGAAGGTGATATAGCTCTTGTACTCTTCGCTGATGGCTCCTGCAAAATAATTTTTTGCATCATAATCCCAACTCAAGGTATTGCTGCCGCTGGCTCCGTTCTTTCCAAGGGAGATACCCCAAGAAGGCATGGTCATGCGATAGAGCACCCGCGGTCCTGCCAAAATCGTCAGGGGATAGGAATCGGGGCTATGTTGTTTGAACACCTTGAGAACGTTATAGAGATCGTCGAAGGTCTTTGGTTCTGCAAGGTTGTACTTCTTCAGCAAGTCCTCTCGAAGAATGAGGCCGCCGTCATAGAAGGGAACATCGAACAGAGAAGGAAGGTAGTAACGTTTTCCATCCTTCAGGTTAAGTGCATCGACATCTTCCTCAAGACCGAACTCCTTGACCCTTGCATTGAAATTGGGCGTCCATTCAGCATAGTCGCTGATAGGAACCAAAGCTCCATTGAGCGCCAATGCAGCGTTCTCACCTTTTGTTGATTGATACAGGATCACATCGGGTGCATTCGTCCCGGTATTCAATGCAAGCGAGACCTTGGTCTGGTAATCTGCAATCGGAATGATTTCAAATTCCACATCAGCGTTGACCCGCTTCTGCACTTCAGTGACGGTCAGCCAATCCTGCTTGAACGGTAAGGTAGCGTTGTCTGAATAATACAGGGAAAAGGCAACAGGACCATCACTCTTTGTTTCTTGCACTCCCGCACCTGAAAGCGATAATGCAACTGTCATAAGAACCAACAGAGAAACCAACAGGGTTTTCTTCATAAATCCCCTCCTACGTATTTGAAAAACCGTTTCACGGTCTTTTCATGCGCATATTTCATACACGTTTCAGTTTCAATCATCGAGTAGAATATGTGTGAGCCGTCAAACCCATTATAGGCCCCGAACCGCTCATCAAGCAACAAACGTTTTTAGTTAATTTGATGAGTAACGTAAAAATAATTTTCATTTCATCCAATCAAGAATGAGCTCCAAGAAAGTCCTTATATACACCTGGAGTTGAGCCCTCGATCAACGTTGCCCCTACACACTTTTCATAGAATTGCTGAGGACCCACCCCACCAATGATTGCATATCCATACCCTTGTTCTTTCATTGCATGAAGGCAGCTGAGCAACAAGGCTTTTCCCAGACCTTTTCCTTGTTCACTCTCCAAAACTCGTGTAGGGCCGAAGAAATCCGGAGCTGTGGCATGATAACAGGCATAGCCTAGGATCTGCTTGTCCCTGGTGGCAAGAAAGAGAGAGATCGGCGTATGGGAAAAACAAACATCGGCCTCCCCCATTGCAGCAACTGAGGAGTGTTCCTTCACCCATGAAAGAATCCTCTCTTTATCGGGAGCCATCGCTCTTCGTATCTGGATGCCTTGCTGTTGTACAGAAGCAAGCACTGGAGCAAGTTCCACCAAATCATAGAGCTTAACCAACATATCAGGCATACCAATCCTCCTAAAGTCGAACAGGGAGCTTTCCTGTAGCTTCTATTTCGCCTCTGAAAAAACGAGAAAGCGCATCAAGAACCTTGTCTGTGTACTCAAAGACTGCAAGCGAGGCTACACGTTCACTAAGAAGAGCCAGATCATACGGATTACGTAATGCAACACAAAAAACAGGAACACCTGTCTTTGCCAATGCATTGACCAAATCTACTTGTCCGGTATACAGATGACCATTGTACGTACCCACTATCACTGAAGTATGCAACTCCGCTTCGAGAAGCACCTTTTCAATCTCGTTTTGGTTTGGATTCTCACTGGTAATCAGAGAATCGCCACCTAAGCGCTCTGCCATTCCTGCAGAAAAGACCACCGAGGTATCAGCATTGGAGACATTGGTCGCTGAAAAAAGACGGGGTCCAACAAACAGGGCTTTGTCACCAAACTGAAAGGGAACATCGTTCACCATACAAAATGTTCTCTCCAATAGGGTCTGAGAGCGTTGTGTATGGTCTTTACCACCGACAACTTCAAAAGGAACGGGGGCTTCTGCTTCCAACATCTCTTTTGCCAAAAGAATTTTTTGTGTTGATTCAGCAAACTCTTTTCTGTCCAATTGGCCCTGTAGAAGTGATTCCTTAACCAACGCTATGGTTTCAATGGCAAGTTGAACATGGTGGCTGATGCAGACAAGATCGACACCCGATATCAGGGCAGAGAGTGATCCAGCTTGGGTCCCATAATATTTTTGGATTGCCTGCATCTCCATGCAGTCGCTGAAAACCAGACCTTTGAACCCTAATTCACCTTTGAGGAAATCGGTGAGAATCGCTCTACTCATTGTAGCAGGAAGCATTTGTTGTTCGAGGGAGGGAAACAGGATATGGCTACTCATAATCCCTTGGATACCGTTGCGTATAGCACTGCGAAATGGAGCAATATGCTCTTCTAGATGCAGCTTATCCATCTCAACTTTAGGAAGCGCCAGATGAGAATCCAAATGGGTGTCCCCATGACCGGGAAAGTGCTTTCCAACCGCAAGTATGCCATTGACCTGCAAGGCCTCCATCTGCTTTGTTGCAAACTTGGAAACTTGTTCTTGCGTATCGCCGAAACTCCTCACCCCGATTACAGGATTATCCTTGTTGCTGTTCACATCCAACACCGGTGCAAGGTTGCAATTCACTCCGAGGGCCTTGAGTTCATTTGCCGTGATGGTTCCCGCTTCAAAAACAGCATCCTCATCATTGGTTGCACTAAGAGCCATCGCACCTGGAACATTGGTGCAATCATCGCTGAGGCGAGTCACCATCCCCCCTTCCTGATCGATGCAGATCAAAGCACTGGTATGGCATTCTTCTCTCACGAGCGTTTGGATTTCTGAACAGAGATCTTTGAGTTGCTGTTTGCTCTCGATATTGCGGGCAAAAAGTATGACGTTTGCAATCTTGTATGTCCGTACCGCCTCCTTGAAAGCTTCATCCAGATAGGTGGAGGGGAACCCGCAGACAAAATGTTGTCCAATCTGTTCCAACTGTGAAAGATTATGCATACAAGTGAAATCTCCTTGATTCTGTTGCAAATTTTATGCTTTCCTGGTTCCAGGAAGTTACGAGCTGGTCTATATCTCCAAGCAAAAGATCCTTAGTCCCCACTCCTGCGAGATGATCGAAGAAAGGAAGGAAGGCAAACTGCTCGGGATAGGTTCTATGCATCAGATTGATCACTCTGAGCGCACACTCAACCGGACGATACCGAGTCCTATCCAAAATATGAAGAAAAAGCCCCGAACACATTTGGTTTGCAAATTTTCCTGTTGTTGGAGAGAAATACGTGGGAGTAAACGCCACACCATCCAAGCCCAGGCCGTTGGCTTGTCTGCAAAGTGTTTGGCTTTCAATAAAAGGGGCTCCAAACAACTCGAAGGGGGCGCTGGTTCCTCTTCCTTCACTGATGTTCGTCCCTTCCAACAAACACATCCCAGCGTAGGCCAAAACTGTAGAAAAATGTCCGATAGCGGGACTGGTCATGAGAAACGGCCTTCCCAATTGGTCAAAGTAAGCATCTCGAGACCAATGGGAAAGAGGAACCACCTCAAGATCACAACCAATGTTCTCCACTTCGTTGAGATAGAGGGCAAGTTCGCCGATCGTCAATCCATAGCGAATCGGAAGTGATGAGGGCCCCACGAAACTGAAAGAATCGCTTTTCAACAGATTTCCTTCCACGATATTTCCACCCAGTGGATTCGGCTTGTCGAGTACAATGAGCTGCTTGGAAAAGCATGCACAATCTTCCAAGAGGTTCTTCAAGGTTGCAACATACGTATAGAAGCGGAGACCCAAGTCCTGGATATCAAAAACCATGGCATCCACGTCTTGCACCATTTCGCCTGTCAGGTGTTGGGAATCCTTGCGATAGAGGCTGAAAACAGGTAGACCGGTTGCCTCATCAAACGTACTTTCCATATGATGCCCAGCTTCATGTGCTCCCCTCACTCCATGTTCAGCCCCAAAAAGAGATACCACCTGATAGCAGGAACAGAGTACTTCAAGAGCAGAAACGAGTGAGGCATCAACGGAACTGGGGGTGGTTACCAAACCAAGTCGTTTATGTCTGAAAAGAGCATCATACTCCTTAAGACGGTCCAGCCCACATTGCATCCTACTTGTCCCTCTCAGCTTTTAGTTTCTTAGCGTTGTTTGCATGCGATACAGCCTGCCAGGTTGCAGTTATATACTGCTCGGCGTTGCTTCGATTGACTATCAGATTGCTATACAGGATATCGACGACAACCAGTTGGTTAAGCCTTGAAAGTGTCGCTCCTTGCCGATACAGGGCTTCACTGTCAGGAACAGTCAAAACGATGTCTGCTATCTTGGAGAGGGAGTTCCCCCCTACCCGGGTTACAGCAATCACCGTTGCTCCGGCTTTTTTTGCTTGTTGGGCAACCTGACGCATCGTCTTGGTTTCGCCTGAATATGAGAAGATGATGCAGACACTTTTCTCATCGAGAGTACATGCATTGACAATCTGTAAATCAGGTTCGTTGGGAAAACTTGAAAAAATACCCAGCCTGCCAAGTTTTTGGTAGAGGTCCATGGCAGCCAACGCGGAGGCCCCGATTCCGGCAAGAAGTATCTTTTCAGCATGGTCCAGAACATCGACCGCCATTTCCAACTGCTTGGTGGCAAGTACACTTTTCAATGAGGTTATGCTCTCGCAGACCGTATCGACCATCATTGATGAAATGGATGCAGCTCCTTCGGCTTTTGACAAGTCAAAGATATAGGGGCCTTCATTATTGGTTGTTTTCCCATATACCTCCCTTGCCAGGGCGAGCTTAAGATCTCCATATCCGTCAAACTTCAGACGTTTGCAGAGCCTGACTACC